>DATHJM010000430.1:0-32484 GCA_035489775.1 Burkholderiales bacterium | reverse complement strand
AATTTGACAATCGCAGTTTTACGAATACACGTGGTCCCTTCGACTCACCCCCTTCGGAACCGCGTCAGTCAATCCGCATCCCGATCCGACCGATCAGGCCTCCGAATCTTTCGTACTCCTCCCTGAGCATTTTCTCGTACTGCTCCGGCGTAGTGCCGGCCGGCTCCATGCCGATCGCTGCCATGCGCTCGAGCACATCGGATGAGCTCACCGCAGCGTTCACCGCGCGGTTGAGCCGCGCAACGATCTCGCGCGGGGTGCGCGCGGCGACGAACACGCCGAGCGGCGCCGACATGTCGAACCCCGGGGCGACGGTTTCGGCAACGGTCGGGACCTCGGGCGTGAGCGCAGAGCGCTTCGCCATGCTGAAGGCGAGCACCCGCAGGCGCCCGGACTTGATCGCCCCTGCAGCGGCCGGGTAGCCGATAAAGCCTAGCTTCACGTCCCCCGCGATCATTGCCGGGACCGATTGGCCCGCGCCCTTGAACGGCACGTGGGTGAAGTTGACGCCCGTGTCGGCCTTGAACAATTCCATCGTCAGGTGATGGATCGAACCGTTTCCCGAGGAGGCGTACGGCAACGGCTCTTTTGCCGATCTTGCCAGAGCGACCAGCCCGGCGATCGAATTGGCGGGCACCGATGGATGCACCACCAGCCACATCGGAACCACCACCGCGAGCGACACGGCTTGAAGATCGCGGAACGGATCGTAGGGCAGGGATTTGTAGAGGTGCGGCGCAGTGGTGATGATGCTGCTGTCGCTGACGAGAACCGTGTAGCCGTCGGGCGCGGCCTTGGCGGCAAGGTCGGCGGCGACGGTGCTTCCCGCTCCGGGGCGGTTCTCGACCACGAACTGCTGGCCGAAGGCGTCGCCCCACTTCGAGGCGAGCATGCGTGCCAGCGTGTCCGGATTGCCCCCGGGGGCGAGTCCCACCAGGACGCGAACGGGCTTTTGCGGCCAGGCCGGAGCTTGCGCGAGCGCCGGTCCGTGCCAAGCGGCAATCGTTGCAAGCAGAAATGCGAACCGGTTCATCGGGGAAGGAAGGTCAGCTCAGGTTTCAGAGTGTATGCGCAGCAGGTTCGGAATCGTTTCCGGCGGCCGGCGGCCGAAGCCGCACTCGGCGGCGATGCCGAAGTCGCTCGCGTATTTCGCCGCGACGGCGACGCGCCGGCGCGTGCCCTCGACGCCGTCGGAATCGTGCACCAGTCCGAGGAAGAGCTTCGTCTCGCGACGCAGTTTCAACTCCGCAAGCGGGGCGAAATAGGCTTCGTCGTCGCGATTGACCGGCACCGGCATGTGAATGTAGTCCAGCGGCCGGTCGAGCGACTGGATGAGCCGGTTGTGGACCTCGACCATGTTGGCGGCGCTCCCGGGCTCCTTCCAGTGACGCCCGCCGTAGCTGCCGTAGCAAAGGTGCACGCCGAGCTCGACGTCTCGCGGGACCCGGTTGCAATGGAGGGCCAGGCGCTCGATAACGCCCGCCTTCACATCGGGAAAATGCGCATGGCGCACGCCTTCCCATTGCCCCATCTCGGTCGAGACGTCCCACTGGAGGGCAAGGTGCTCGTGCCCGATCGCCTCGCAGATTTCATCCACCTCCCGGAAAAGCTGCCCGCGATAGATCGGCTCGACGGCTGCGTGGTGCTCGTAAACGAGGTGTGCGTTCAGAAACGCTGCCGTGGTCGGCAGCGAGACCTGAAAGCGCAAGTGCCGCGGCACGGCGCCCTGATCGCGCAGCGCGCAAAGGCGCTTGTAGGAGTCGATCGCGGCTTCGGGATAGCCGAGCCCGCCGATGCGGACCCCATCTGGCCGCGCGCCCGCTTTCAAGCGCATGCGCGGCGGCGGAGGCGCGCCGGGCGCGATGACGGCCGACCCCTTCCAAGTGCGCGTGCCTTCGGTGGGATGGGTGATGCGGCCCCCCGCGGCAACCTCTTGCGGGTCATCTTCGAACGAAGGATTGCCCTCGAGCGCGAAGCGCAGGCGTGACACCCACGACGTCCGCGGCCCGGTCTCGCCATCCGGGATGCGCCTCATGCGGCCGCCAAGGAGCGGCCCCACGGTGCGAAAGACTTCCTCGCTGTCTTTCAGACCGACGCTGCCGACGAGCAGCACTTCGCGGGCGGAGGGCGAATCGGGCTTCACGCCCTCAATTGTAATGGGCGCGGATAATACGGGTTGATGAAAGGGAGCGAACCGGGCTAAAGAGCGTGCTTGGGTGCAGCGGTTTCTTCGGCTTTCGATGCAAACGAGCGCGCCGGGCCGACGCGGCCTACAAGAGGCAGCTTGAGCGAGAGATCGAAAGGATTTATTCCGAAGCTGAGGCCGAGGAGGTTCACTTCGAAGCCCTCGACCGCGCTCGCGGTGAGGCCGGCGAGTCCGAACAGCGAAAACTGGAAGCCGCGCCCGCTCGGGGCGGCTCCGGCGAGTTTCATCCCTGAATAGTCCTTGCCGATCGCTGTCGGCGGCAAATCTGCTTCGAGCTCGGGCACCACGCGCAGAACCCAGGCGGTGAAAGTGTTCGAGTTCGGACCGGGCCACATGGTGTATTCCCCGGCCCAGGGATAGGAACGCGCGGCCTTGTCGATGCGCGCGATGAGTTCTTCGACGCCCTCGCCGCGCTTTTCGGCGACCAGCTCGGGCATCGACCCGAACCAGCGCATGTCGGGTGCGCGATGCCGCACCACGAGCGCGGTGTCCTGCGAGCGCAGGCGCCAGCCGATGATTTCGTAAACCGTGTATTCCGCTGCCGCAGCCGGTTTCACCGCGATCCAGGTGTGGACGCCGAAAACGCCCCGCCACCCGATGACGCGCGCGGCGTAGACCTGCACGATCGCCTCGGCGGTCTTCGCGGGGTCGGGCGCGAGGCCCACCGGCTCCTGGCTCGCTGTGCGCCAGTCCTGCGCGGTCACGCGGCCGACCGCAGCCAGCACCAGCGCGACGAAACCTGCGACGACCAAGTAGCCCGCGGTACCCAAGGGGCGCCTCATTTCCGGTTCGTTACCTTAAGAATATGGAACGCGATGTTTGCATCAGTGCCATGAACCTGCGACGACGAAGTAGTCCCAAGGGCCCAATTTTCGACGGCGCATTTCATCTATAGAGTGCGATGCCTGCGTTAGGTTCAACGCGCGTATCCGGAACGCTGTTGACCCGGGGAGTAAGCGGGCGGACCGCGCCGGGAACTGATGCGCGAAGCCAGCCGTCGCTTCGCGACGACAGTTCAGGTTTACCGGTCGAGCGCCTTGTCGCCGTCCCCGAACGCCTTGCCGGTGGCCTGGACCGCGGCGAAATCGAAGAGCTTGCGGTCCATGAGATGCGAAGGCACGAGATCCGAAAGCGCCCGGAACATCGACTCCACCCGCCCCGGATGGCGCTTTTCCCACTCGCGCAGCATCTCCTTGACCTGCTTTCTCTGCAGCGTCGGCTGCGATCCGCACAGGTCGCACGGGATGATGGGGAACTGCTTTACTTCGGCGTAGGCTTCGAGGTCGGCCTCCGCCACGTAGGCAAGGGGGCGGATGACGACGTGCTGGCCATCGTCGGATTGCAGCTTCGGCGACATTCCTTTCATCTTCCCGCCGAAGAATAGGTTGAGAAAGAATGTCTCCAGGATATCGTCGCGGTGATGGCCTAGCGCGATCCTGGTGGCGCCCACCTCGCGCGCAACGCGATAGAGCACGCCGCGGCGCAGCCGCGAGCACAGCCCGCACATCGTCTCGCCCTCCGGCACTACCCTTTTTACTACGGAGTAGGTGTCCTGTACTTCGATGCGATACGGGATGCCCAGCGACTTGAGGTAATCCGGCAGCACGTGCTCGGGATAGCCCGGATGGCGCTGGTCGAGGTTGACGGCGATGAGATCGAAGGTGACCGGGGAGCGCTCGCGCAGCTTAAGGAGCACGTCGAGCAGGCCATAGCTGTCCTTGCCGCCGGAGAGGCACACCATGACGCGGTCGCCCGCGCTGATCATGTCGTAGTCGCCGATCGCTTGGCCGGCGAGCCGGCACAGGCGTTTTTCGAGCTTGCCCGCCTCGAAGCGCTGCTTGCGGGTGAAATGGATTTTCTCGGGTGCATTCATAAATTGATACTTCTCCCTCCATCCACTGCAATCACCTGCCCCGTGACATAAGGCGCCTCCGCAATCAAATAGTAAACAGCGCGGGCGACATCGTCGGGGTCGCCGGTACGCCTCAGCAGGGTGTGCGAGACGATGCGCTGGCGCGTCAGGTCGTCCCACGATCCGTCCTCGGGCCAGAGGATGGCGCCGGGCGCCACGCCGTTCACGCGCACATCGGGCGCGAGCTCGCGCGCAAGCGAGCGCGTGAGGCCCGCCAGGCCCGCTTTGGCGATCGAGTAGATCACGTAATTCTTGAGCGGCCGGTCGGCGTGGATGTCGGTGATATTGACGATCGCCCCGCCGGTCTTCTTCAGGTGCGGCGCAGCGGCTTGCGAAAGAAAAAGCGGCGCGCGGAGATTCGCCCCCATGAGGCTGTCCCAGGTCGCCTGAGTCATCTCGCCGACCGGTGTCGGAAAGAAGGTCGAAGCGTTGTTGATGAGCACGTCGAGCCTCTCGAAGCGACCGATCGTGTTCCTCACGATTTCGGACAAACCCGCGATATCGAGCAAGTCCGCCTGCACCAGCGCAACGGAATCGGCGCGCGCGACGTTCAATTCGGCGCGCAGCGCTCTCGCCTCGCGCTCCGATCCCCGGTAGTGCAGCATCAGTTTCGCGCCCTCGCGGTGCAGGCGGCGAGCGATCGCCGCGCCGACGCGTTTCGCACCGCCGGTGACGAGCACAACTTTCCCTGAAAGCGGTTCGCTCATGGCCTAGAATGATACCGGAATACTCTTTCCATTCCCGATATGGCACTCCCCGAGCCTACGCCGGACGCGCGCGAGCACAGCAATCGCGTCGCCGAGCACATTCGCGGCGAAATCACGGCAAGCGGCGGCTGGATCAGCTTCGCGCGCTACATGGAGCTCGCGCTCTACGCGCCGGGACTCGGCTACTACAGCGCAGGCGCGAGAAAGCTCGGCAAAGCCGGGGATTTCGTGACGGCGCCGGAGATCTCGCCGCTCTACGGTCAGACGCTCGCGCACCAGGTGAAGCAAGTGCTGGAGGCGGGGTTCGACGAGGTGCTCGAAGTTGGCGCCGGGAGCGGCGCGCTCGCCGCGACGCTGCTCGAGGAGCTGGAGCGCTCGGGAAAAGCGCCGCGCAACTATCTCATCCTCGAGCTTTCGGCGGATCTGCGCGAGCGTAGCCGGGACACCCTCGCTGCGAGAGTGCCGCACCTGCTCGAGCGCGTGGCCTGGCTCAACCGCCTGCCCCCGGTGTTTTCCGGCGTCGTGCTCGGCAATGAAGTGCTCGATGCGATGCCCTCCCACGTGGTGCGCGTTCAGAGCGGGAAAGTGGAGGAAGGGGGCGTCGGCGTGCGAAACGATCGCCTCGACTGGTCCTGGCGGCTGGCTTCCGGCGGGCCGCTGGCTGCCGCGCGCGCGCTCAAGCTGCCCGAGGGCTTTCGCACCGAGATCCAGCTCGCCGCACGGGGTTTCATCCGCTCGCTTGCAGGCGTGCTGGAAAAGGGCGTGGCGTTTTTCGTCGATTACGGCTTTCCGCAAAAGGAGTATTACCATCCGCAGCGCAAGGACGGGACGCTCATGTGCCATTACCGCCACCACGCCCACGCCGATCCTTTCTTCCTCCCGGGACTGCAGGACATCACCAGCCACGTCGATTTCAGCGCCATTGCCGGGGCTGCGCGCGAGGGCGGGCTGGATGTCGCCGGCTATACCGGTCAGGCGCAGTTCCTCGTCAATTGCGGCATTACCGAAGTGATGTCGCGCACGCCGGCGGAGGACGGCGCGAAGTTCCTTCCTCTCGCCAACCAGGCTAACCGCCTGATGAGCCCGGCGGAGATGGGGGAGCTCTTCAAGGTGATCGCGCTCGCGCGCGGGTTCCCGAAGCCGCTCGCGGGCTTCAGCGAAGGCGACCGGCGAGAATCGCTGTAAGGTGTAACCTAATCCCCTCGACCCCGGAGGACCACGCCGATGGAATCCGCGCAAACGCAATGGGTCAGGATCCACCCGCTCGTCGTGCGCATCACGCACTGGATCAACGTGCTTGCGATCCTCGTCATGGTGACCAGCGGCTGGCGCATCTACAACGCCTCGCCCCTGTTCCCGTTCAGGATCCCGAACGAGCTCACGCTCGGGGGCTGGCTCGCCGGCGCGCTGCAGTGGCACTTCGCGGCGATGTGGCTGCTCGTCCTGAACGGGCTGGTCTACGTCGTTTACGGGATTTTTTCAGGACATTTCCGCGGGAAGCTCTTTCCACTGACACCACGCGCGGTATTTCGCGACGTGTTTGAGGCGCTGCGCGGAAAACTGGCGCACGAGGACCTCTCCGTGTACAACGCCGCGCAGCGCGCCGCCTATCTCGCGATCATCCTGTGCGGCGTCGTGCTGGTCTTCTCGGGCCTCGCGATCTGGAAACCGGTTCAGCTGCAGGAGATCACCGCGATTTTCGGCGGCTATGAAGGCGCGCGCGTGGTGCACTTTCTCGCGATGGCGCTGCTCGTGCTCATAGTATTGGTCCATGTACTCATGGTGATCCTCGTGCCGCGCACTTTGCCGACGATGTTCACCGGCCGCTCAAGGAGGGCGTCATGAAAGGACGGACCATGGAAACAAGCCTGGCGGACCATGCGCCCACGCTCATCCGCTCGATCGAGCGGCGCCTCTTCCTGAGGCAGGGATTGTCGCTGGGGGCGCTCGCCTTGCTCTCGGGCTGCGATCTCACCGACGACGAGAGCGTGCAGAAGGTGCTCAACGGGATGTCGCGCTGGAACGACCGAACCCAGGCCTGGCTCTTCAATCCGAACAAGCTCGCGCCGGAATTCCCGGAGAGCGCGATCACCAAGCCCTTCCCCTTCAACGCCTTCTACAGCGTGGACGAGGTCGAGTACGTGGACGGGGCGAGCTACAAGCTCGAGCTCGCCGGCCTCATCCGCGACAAGAAACCCTGGACGCTGCCCGAGCTCTACTCCCTGCCGCAGACCTCGCAGATCACGCGCCACATCTGCGTCGAGGGCTGGAGCGCGATCGGCAAGTGGAGCGGCGTGCGTTTCAGCGATTTCCTCGCGCGTATCGGCGCCGATACATCGGCGAAGTACATCGGCTTCAAGTGCGCCGACGACTACTACTCGAGCGTCGACATGGCCACCGCGTTGCACCCGCAGACCCTGCTCACCTTCCGTTACGCCGACGAGATCCTGCCGCCCAAGTACGGCTTCCCGATGAAGCTGCGCATTCCGACCAAGCTCGGATTCAAGAACCCGAAGCACATCATGTCCATGTACGTCACCAATGAGTATCCGGGCGGCTACTGGGAGGACCAGGGCTACAACTGGTTCAGTGGCAGCTGATGAAACCGCTCGAAGCCATCGCGATAGCGGCGATCCTTGCCGCCGGCACCGGCGCCTGGGCCGCGGATGCGCCTGGCAAGCCCATGAAGATGGACGAGCCCATGCACGGGGAGATGAAAAAGAAGAGCATGAAGAAGGGCGACGTGAAAAAAGCCGCCGAGAAGAAAGACCGCGAGATAAAGCCGATGCTGGAGCGGGAAACGGCCGGACCTGCGAAGAAATAGGCGCGCCGCTTCATCGCGGATCGAGCGTCATGAAGAGGTTGTTGAGCGACTCGGCTAGCGTCGGGTGCGCGAAAATCCCTTCCTTGATCGCGGTGTAGGGAATCCTGCCCATCATCGCGATCTGCAGCATCGACATGATCTCCCCGCCTTCCACGCCGAGAATGGTGCAGCCGAGAATCTGCTGCGTCCTTGCATCCACGATCGCCTTCATGAAACCGCGCGTCTCGCTCGTTTCGATCGCCCTCGCGACGCTCGCCATCGGCAGCTTCGCCACGCGGTAGTCGAGCCCGCGCTTTTTCGCCTCGGTCTCGTTCAGCCCTACCGTCGCGAGCTCGGGATCGATGAACACGCAATTGGGCACCGGCCGCCCTTCGATGGTCGCGTTGCCGCCGTTCAGCCAGTTTTCACGAAGGATGCGGAAATCGTCGTAGGAGATGTGCGTGAAGGCCGGGCCGCCTTTCACGTCCCCGATCGCATAGATGCCAGGGACGCTGGTCTCGAGCTTCGGATTCACCTCGATGAAGCCCGAATTGTCGGTCGCGACTCCGGCGGCGCCGAGGTCGAGGCGCTCGGAGTTCGGCACGCGGCCCAGGGCAAGGAGCAGGTGGCTGCCCGAGACCTTCTTCGATCCCTTGCCGGTCCCGAGCACCACGCGCACGCCCGCTCCGGCCTTTTCGACGAGCGTCACCTGCGTCGAGTTGAGAATCTCGACACCGTCTTCCTCGAGGATTTTCCCGACCTCGGCCGAGACGTCGGGGTCTTCGCGCACAATCAGCCTCGGATCGCGGTTTACGATGGTCACCCGGGCACCGAAGCGCCGGAACATCTGGCAGAACTCCAGGCCGATATAGCCTCCGCCGAGCACGATCAGGTGCCTGGGCAGCTCGGCCAGCTCCATGATGCTCGAGGAATCGAGGAAGGGCACCCTGTCCAGCCCGGGGATCGTCGGCACCGCGGGCCGGCAGCCGGTGTTGATGACGATGCGCTTGCCCTCGAGCTCCCTCGTGCCGCCACTTCTCAGTTTCACCGCGACGTGCCTTGCGTCCTTGAGGCGAGCTTCACCAAAAATCAGTTCGAGGCCGGCGGTTTTCTCGAGCGTCTTCTGCCCGCTGTCGCGAAAGCTCTCGACGATGCCGCGCTTGCGTTCGAGCACGCGGCGCATTCTTACTGCGACCGGAGCGGCGTCGACGCCAAAGTATTTCGAGCGCCGGGCGAGATAAGCGACGCGGGCGCTGGCCACCATGGCCTTGGTCGGCGTGCAGCCGACGTTGATGCACGTCCCGCCGACGTGCTCGCGCTCTATCACGGCGACCTTCCAGCCCGCGCGCCCGAGCGCGATGGCAAGCGGCTTGCCCGACTGGCCCGTGCCGACGATGATGGCCTCGTAGGCGGAGTTTTTCATCTTGCCTCCTCGGAAAATGGAGAGGTCCGCGTTGCCCGGACCCGGCGATTCGGCCAAGTATAATTCGGCGATGCACTACGCTGCCGCGTTTCCCGTCGCCGCCCTGTTCGTGGCGACGGCCGCCGCGCAGGACGCGCAGCTCGTCGAGCAGGCGAAAAAGCGCTGGGCCGAGAGCCCGCACGGCCCGATGCTGGAACGCATTCTTCCTCCCGCGTTCGAGCTGCGGCAGCTCCCGGAGCGCCGCTCCCGCGGAGCGCGCCTCCTCGTCCAGTACTGCGTGCAGTGCCACAACCTGCCCAGCCCGGCCATGCATCAAGCGGAGAAATGGCCGGCGATATTCGAGCGCATGGTGGTGCGCATGCGGGGCAAGGGCAACCTGGGCGAGCTGATGCAGGAAATGATGGCGGGCGTGGAAGCGCCGAGCGTGGACGAGGCAACCGTCCTCCTCGCCTATCTGCAGAAGCAGGGACAGCGACCGCTCGACCCGAAGAAATATCCCGCGGTCAATCTGCCGGAAGGCCAGTCATTCAAGCTCGCCTGCCAGCAGTGCCACGTGCTGCCCGACCCCAGGCGTCACACCGCGGCGGAGTGGCCGGCGGTGGTGGCGCGCATGGAGAAGAACATGGAGTGGATGAACCGCGTGGTCAGCAACCAGCCCGATCCGCGTGAAATTCAGCTCAATGTCGAGGAAATCAACGCCTTTCTCGTCAAGTACGCGAGGCCCTCACCCTAGCCCCTCCCGGAGGAAGGGGAAAAGATCAGGAAGGTACCGCCATTCCGCGCTTCACCGCCGGTCTTGCGCTGATTGCATCGAACCAGCGCTTCACATTCGGATAGGTGTTGAGATCGGTCTTGTGCCATTCGTAGCGCGCGACCCAGGGATAGGTGGCGATGTCGGCGATCGAGTATTCCACGGCGAGGTATTCGGCTTCGCCCAAGCGCTTGTCGAGCACGCCGTAAAGCCTGTCTTTCTCCTTCGTGTAGCGCTCGATCGCGTAGGGCACGGGCTCTTTCGCCGAGCGCAGGAAATGGTGCACCTGGCCGAACATCGGCCCGACGTGGCCCATCTGGAACATCAGCCATTGCAGCGCAACGTACTTGCCCCGGTCAGTCTTCGGCAGGAATTTTCCGGTCTTCGCCGAAAGGTAGATCAAGATGGCGCCCGACTCCATCATGGCGATCGGCCTTCCGCCAGGGCCTTCGGGATCGACGATAGCCGGGATCTTGCCGTTGGGATTGATCGCAACGTAGTCCGGAGCGAACTGCTCGCCCGCTCCGATGTTGATCTTGTGGAGGTTGTACGCGAGGCCGCATTCCTCCAGCATCACCGAAACCTTGCGGCCGTTCGGCGTGCTCCAGGTGTAGAGCTCGATCATCGTTTTCCTCGACGAGTCCGGGAGCCGCGCAGTTTATCGCGAAGCCCGGTAAAGTAAAGCCATGCTGAAATGGCTCCTGGCGGTCGCGATCGCGCTCGTAGTGCTCACGGCGCTTTCGCCGTGGCTGTCGAGATACGGGCTCGGCCGGCTGCCGGGCGATCTCACGGTGCGCTACAAAGGGCGGCTCTACTACCTTCCCTTCGCCACCACGATCGTGCTTTCGCTCGCCCTGACGCTTTTGGCGCGGCTCTTCTGAGGGGGCTCGACCTCCCTCGCGGCGAGGCGTTTCTCCAGTGCAGCGAGCTTCTTGCGGATCGCATTGCCTGCGAACATCTGCGGGTTGGAGCCCGGAGTGCCTTGCGTCCGCTCCCGCTCGCCCACCGCTTTTTTCGCCGCCTCGAACGCCTCGAGGAACGAAAAGCTGTCGCGCAGCGCCTCGTCGTAGAACGCCTGGCTGAACCAGGTGTAATCGCTGTCGTAATCGCAACCGAAGGAGGAGTGAAACGCGTCGGCGGCGGTGATGACGAGGGTATTGTCGTCCTTGAGCGGCTCGATGAACCCCCCGGAGAAGCACGCCGAGATCACGATCACCTTCCACTTGATGCCGCTGTCGGCGAGCATGCGCGCGAGGGCGCTGGGTGTGAGCTGCGTGAGCTCGAGCGGTGGGAGATCGAGCACGAGCCTGTAGTCGCTGCTCCCGTGGGTCGCGATGTGCAGAAGCACGATGTCCTCGTCGGCATTGATCGTGTTCCCGAGGTGCGCAAGCGTTGCGCGCAGGTTGCTCGCGGTGGCGATGGGATGGTCTTTCAGGGTCGCTGCATTGTTGATGAGCGCGATCGATCTGCCGGCCGTGTCGAAACGCTCGTCGAGAAGCTCCTTGACCGAAGCGAGTTCCGCGTAGAACGTATCCTGCTTGGCGTCTCCTGCGACGCCCACGAAATACAGGTCCACGACGCCGCGCCGCTCGGGGCTGAGCGCGGCAAGCTTCTCATCGAGCAGGAATCCCTGCCGGTGGAACACCTCTTCCTGCGTCAACCGCGGCCGCGCGGCTTCGACCCGGTCGTCCTGTGCCGCGATCCAAAGCTCGGCGCGCGGGAAAACCGCGACGAGGATCGCAAGCAGCCCAGCGAACAGGCCGAACGCGAGCACCGAGGGACGGCCCCGCCAGCCGGTGAGAACGTACAGGGTGCGCGGCAGCACGGCGAAGCCCCAGGCGATGAAGGCCCAGTCCACGGCTCCTGCATAGGGCTCGATCGCGTCCAGGCGCGTCGCGGCCTGGACCGCGACTCCTGCGACTTCGAAAACGGGGTCCGTCGCGACGAGCAACACCGCAAACGCCACGGCGAGCTGCGCCTCCCGAAACAGTCTCGCGGCAAGAAGACAGGCGCCGAGCACGAGCGGGATCTCCGCGAGCGCCACGGTGAGCGCGCCGAAATCGACGCTGCCCGGAAAACCCGAGCGCAACATGCCGCCGGCGAGCCAGAACGCCAGGCTCGCGAACACCAGCGCGACGTACTGTCCGACCGAGATGCGGAAATCGAGCGCGCGCACCGGCAGGAAAAGCGCGAGGCGCGTGCCGGCGAGGAGGTTCTGCTTGAGGTCGTCCCACAGCATGGCGGTTTCGGATCGAGGTTCCATCAGCCGAGCGCCTCGATGGCGGCGATGCGCGCGCGGCGCAGTTTTGCGGCGATATCGGGTTTCGCGCTTCGTGCGGCGATCTTCGCGGCATCGATGCCGGCGGCCGCGGCGAGGGCCCGCCGCAGGACCACGCGCGGCATGTAGGGTATTTCCGCCCAGCCGCGCTCGCCCCGCTCGACGCAGGCGAGGAGCGCGAGCAGCTCACCGAAGCGCTCGGGCCGGCGCAGGGCGTCGCAATGCTCGAGCAGCGCAAGCAAATCCGCTGCGCCCAGCGCCGGAGCGCGCTTCATCGTCTCGCCGTGCCGCCGTGCGAGCACGGCGAGATCGCGGCAATCGCCGGGCGCCTTGAGGCGCTCGCACAGCGCGCGCGTCGCCTGAACGGAAGGCGCCCCGAGGGCAACCACAGCGAAACGCGGCGCGAGGCCCAGCCGCTCGATGGCGGCGCGCTCGAGCGCGCGAACGAGAACGCGGGCGGCATCGTTCGCCGGCCGGCCGTGCTCGAAAGCGAGCTTCAACTCGGGCAGCAGCTTCTCGAGGAGCCCGGATTCGGCGAGCACCGGGAACATGAGAGCCGCATCACCCTCCATCAGACCTCTGGAAAATTCCTGCCACACGCGCTCGGGCACCAGGGCGTCCGCCTCGCCGTTCGCGACCATGGAGCGCATCAACGCCATGGTCTCCGGCGCTACCGCAAAACCGAAGCGCGCCGCAAAGCGCGCGACCCGCAGGATCCGCACCGGGTCCTCGACGAAGGCGGGGCTCACGTGCCGGAGCAGCCCGCGTTCCAGATCGGCCGCGCCGCCGAAGGGGTCCACGAGCTGCCCGGCTTCGTCGCGCGCCATCGCGTTGATGGTCAGGTCGCGCCGCGCGAGGTCCTGCTCGAGAGTGACGTCGGGCGCGGCGTAGACCTGGAAACCCTTGTAGCCGCGCGCGACTTTGCGCTCGGTGCGCGCGAGCGCATGCTCTTCATGGGTTCGCGGATGCAGGAACACCGGAAAATCCTTGCCCACCGGTTTGTAGCCGAGGCGCACCATCTCCTCGGGCGTGCTCCCGACCACGACATGGTCGCGGTCTGCCACCGGCAGGCCGAGGAGCTCGTCGCGCACCGCTCCGCCGACCGCGTAAATCTTCACTGGGACCTGCCTTTCAGGGCGCCATCTCGAACTGCGGCAGTGTTTCGGCCTCGGCTCTCGCGGCTGCCTGCCATTCCTGCATCGGCGGCAAGGCGAGCATTGCGTCGCAGTAGTCGCGCGCCGCCGGCGCGAGCGGCACCGAGTAGCCGGTGAAGCGCCACACGACCGGCGCGTACATGGCATCGGCTGCGGAGAAACGCCCGAAAAGGAACGGCCCTTCCGCCCCGTGGCGCTGGCGGCAGCTTTGCCACAGCGATTGGATGCGTTCGATCTCCTCGTCGACCTCCGCGGGCCAGGTACGCGGCGCGAAAACCTTGCGCACGTTCATCGACAGGCGCCCGCGCAGCGCGGGAAAGCCCGAGTGCATCTCGGCGCAGACGGACCGCGCGGCAGCCCGCGCGACCGGGTCGGCAGGCCAGGCCCGGGTGCGCGGGTGTGCTTCCGCGAGATGTTCGAGGATCGCAAGCGAATCCCAGACGCGCGTCTCTCCCTCGATCAGCACGGGCACCTTCCCGGATGGCGAGTGCCGCAGCAGGCGCTCCTTCGAATTCGCCTGGTACAAGGGAATGTAAACTTCCTCGAAGGCGATTCCGTGCTGCTTCATGAACAACCACGGCCGCATCGACCAGGACGAGTAGTTCCTGTTGCCGATGACAAGTATCCGGGCCGCCATGATCGGGAAAGTCGGGGAAGGCGCCTAGCGGCCCGCCTTGTAGCGGAACCAGCTGTAGCGCGAGCGCGGGAGGACGCCGCGGAGATAGACGGGCGCCACCACCTCGAGCGGCGTTGGCTGGATGGAAAAGGGAAAAGGGCTGTTCGAAACACTGTCCACTTTCATCGAATTATAGTTGTCGCGCGACATGAGCTTCCTGCCCGGCTTCCATTCCATGGCCCAGGCGCACAGGAAAGAAAGACGGTCGGAAAGGCCGATGACGGGCCGCGGGTGGCCGCTCGCGCTTCCGGCGCACTTCAAGAGCTCGCGCAGGGTATAAACCCGCGGGCCGCACAGATCGTAGCGCTTGCCGACGCTGTCGCGATCCGCGAGGCTCGCCCCGAAACAGCGCGCCACGTCCCCGACGTATACCGGTTGGAAACGCGCCTGCGGACTGGGAAGGAGCACGAGCGGCAGCCAGCGCTGGAGGCTCGCGAAGGTGTTGAGAAACTGGTCCTCCGGTCCGAATATGACCGAAGGACGGAAGACCGTCACCGCCAGCTCGTTCTGCGCCGCGAGCACCCAGGCCTCGCCTTCGCCCTTGGAACGCAGGTATTGGCTGGGGCCTTCGGCGTGCGCATGCAGCGCACTCATGTGCAGCAGGCGCAGCACGCGCTTTTTCTGGCACGCCTCGACGATTTTCCTCGGCAGCTCGACGTGCGCGCGCGCGAATTCCGGACCATAGGGGCGCCCCGGGCGCCCGTGCAGGATGCCGACGAGATTCACCACCGCGTCGCAGCCGGCGGTGAGCTTCGCGAGCGTCTCCGGATCGTGCACGTCGGCCTCGACCACGTCGACCGTGGGCAGAAGGATGAGGTGCTTGGCGCGCTCGCGCCGGCGCGTCGGCACGATGACGAAGTGCCCGTCTTCGACGAGCTGGCGCACGAGATGCCGGCCGACAAAGCCGCTGCCGCCGATGACCAGAATGCGACTCATGGTGCCGCCAGGGAAAGCGCTAGTTTAACCGCGAAGCGCACCAGGCAGGGTGCGCCGGACCCGCTTCGATCGCCCCCCGCTCGAGCCCTATTGAACGACGGCCTCGTTCTGAATCGCCGCCACGCCCTCGGAGGAGCGGCGAGGCTGGACCATGCCCAGGCGCGTCTTCAGCGGCGTCGGCTCGGTCCCGAGGACGGCGGCGTAGTAAACAGTGTTCGTCATCACCTTCTTGACGTAGTCGCGCGTCTCGCCGAAGGGAATCGTCTCGGCGAAGATCGCCCCCTCGACAGGGACGGTGCCGCGCCACAGGCGCGCGCGAGAAGGCCCGGCGTTGTAGGCGGCTGCGGCGAGCACGGCGCTGCCGTCGGACTGATTGAGCACGTGCTTGAGGTAATACGTTCCGAGCGCCGCGTTGAGATCCGGCTCGTGCAGCCGCGCCCAGGAGAAGTGCTTCATGCGCATTCTCTGCGCTACCCACTTTGCCGTCGGGCGCATCACCTGCATGAGGCCGGTCGCACCGGCGGAGGATTTTGCGCCCGTGATGAAACGGCTCTCCTGGCGCACCACACCCAGCACCCAGGGTTCCTCCAGATCGCGCGAGCGCGCGTTCTCGGCGAGCACTTCCCGATAAGGCGCCAGGTAGCGGACCGAGAAATCGTGGGCGAGCACCGTTCTGTCCGCGGTGCCGATGGCGCGGTCCCAGGCTTCGTTGCGCCGCGCGAGCTCGGCCGCCGCGAGGAGCTTGCGGTCGTCCATGCCGCGGATGGTCCAGAGCCACTCCTTCGTCGCCTCGGTCCGCATGTCAAGGCGATAGAGCGCGAGCGCCCGCGCGAGGCCGGGGATCCCTGCGACCTCGGCGATCTCGCTTTCGGTGGGTAGAGGAGCCCGGGCCGGAATCCGCAAGCTCACCCCGAGCTCCTCGGCGGCAAGGCGCCCGTAGAAATTGTGCTCTCCCGCGATGCGCTCGAAATAGCCTTCGGCTTCCAGCGGGCTGCCGAGCTCTCGCTCGGCGCGCCCGTACCAGTAGGTCCAGACCGGATCGTTCTTCGCGAGCTGGGACATCCGGTCGATCGAGCTTCTGACCTCGGCCCACCTGTCTGTCCTCATTGCGATTCGCGCTCGCCAGCCGAGTTGCTCGTCGGTGAGCGTTCCCGCCTCGCCGAACCAGTCGAGGGCCTCGGGCACGTGCCGGCGCGCGCCGTTCATGGCGAGCATCAGCCAGACGTATCTGCGGTCTTCGACGGAGAAGGCATCGCTCAAGCCGCCGCGCCAGAATCCCGCGGCGACGCGCGGGTCACCGTCGGCGGCCAACGTGAGCGCGGCGATGACCAGTTCCCGGTCGGTCGCCTTGGCGAGATCGACCTGCGGATTCCTGAAAAATTTGACCGGAGCGCGGACGACGGCGCTGAGCCGCTTCGCGTCGATGGCTTCGCCGCGCGGCAGGAATTCCATGGCGCGCTTGGCCGCGCCCACGAGCCCGGCGCCGATCAGCACGCGAAACCGCCCCCATGCTTCGCGCGAGCCGAGTTGTGCGGACTTGTGGATCGCCCGGGCTAGAGTCAAGCAGCCTTCGGGTAGCTCGCGCGGCGCGCTCCAGAAGGTTTTGAAATCGCCGAGCACCGACGCGTCCTCGCGCTTCCAGCGCGCGAGCAGCATGTAGCACGTCACTTCGGGATCATCGCCGGAGAGCGCCGGATACTCCGCCTGGAACAACTCCCATCGTCCGCTCCTGCCGAGCACCTTGAGCCAATCGACGCGCAGCTGCTCGGCGAGTGCGGTACCCGGGTACCGGGAAAGGAAATCGCGAACGTCTTCGGCGGATGCACCGGGAAGCCTGAAGAAGAGCTGCCAGTACTCGACATAGGGCTCGAGCAGATGGTATCTGAGCTTGGGAGCGAGCGTTGCGAGCTTGGTCCGGTGATTCGCTTCGAACGCATCGCGTGCGGCAAGCAATGCCGCGTCCTGCGGATCGAGCTTCACCGCGTAACCGGGCGTGGCCGCGGAGAGGACGACAGCAAGGCAAATTGGACGGAACAACGCTCGTATCAAAATCTGCTTCCTCCTTTGATAGAATACTACAGGCATTTTCCGTGCCAGATGAAGGCTTCCGCACATGATTCCTTCGGATCTTTCCGCCTGGCGCAAGACCGAGCGCGCAAGGCTTTTGCGGGAACGCAGCGCTCTCGCTGGTGAGACGCTCGCCGAGCTGCGCTCGCGGATCGACCATCACCTTGAACGCGCGTTCCCGGATCTGGTTCGCGGGGTTCTCGCATTTTGCTGGCCGTACAGGAACGAATATGACGCGCGTCACCTTGCTGCGGCCTTGCGGCGGCGCGGGGCGAGGACCGCGCTTCCGGTCGTCGTGGCCCCCAGGACTCCGCTCGTTTTTCGCGAATGGAAACCCGGGGTGGAGCTGGCCGAAGGGCCTCTTGGCATTCCCTACCCGGTCGGCTCGCCCGAAGTCGCCCCGGATGATGTGCTCCTGCCGATGGTGGGATGGGACGGGAACGGATACCGTCTGGGTTATGGCGGGGGTTTTTTCGACCGCACGCTCGCTGCGCTCACCAAGCGGCCGCGGGTCATCGGGACCGCGTACGAGCAGGCTTTTCTGAAGACCATATACCCGCAGCCGCACGACATCCCCGTGGATTTCGTCGTCACCGAACGCGGCGTATACCGCCGCGAGCCGCAGGGACTCAAGTTCCTGGACAACGCACAGGCTTACTCTTCGCCTCCCTGCTACGCGGGAGAGATCGCGCCCGGGTATTTCGGAGAGGAGCCGAAAACCTAGCGAGCTGTTGAATCCAGTTCAGCCGAGAAACAGCCGGTACGCCGGATTGCGGCTCTCGTCCACGCACGGATAGGCAAGCTTGGTGAGAAAACCCTGGAATTCGCGCATCTCGTGGCGCGGCACCTGCATGCCGACCAGCACCCGGCCGTAGTCGCTCCCCTGATTGCGGTAGTGGAACAGGCTGATGTTCCAGTCGGTGCGCATGGCAGAAAGGAACTTCATCAGGGCCCCCGGGCGCTCCGGAAACTCGAACCGGTAGAGCAGCTCGTCGGGCGCGCCGCGCGCGCTCTTCCTGATCCCCGCGGGAGCATGGCCCCCGACCATGTGCCGCACGTGCAGCTTGGCCATCTCGTCCTCCGACAGGTCGAGGGTCTTCAGGCCCTCGCGCTCCAGGACCTTGACGATTTTCGCTGACTCGTCGCGGCTGTGCACCTCGACGCCGACGAATACGTGCGCTTCTTCGGGATCGGCGATGCGGTAGTTGAACTCGGTGATGTTGCGCGCCCCGAGCGTGGCGCAGAACTTCTTGAAGCTCCCGGGGCGCTCGGGGATGGTGACCGCTAGGATCGTCTCGCGCCGGTCGCCCACCTCCGCGCGCTCGGCGACGAAGCGCAGCCGGTCGAAATTCGTGTTCGCGCCCGAGGCGACGGCAACGAGCTTCTTTCCGCGTACTCCGGATTTCTCGACGTAGGCCTTGGCGCCGGCGATCGACAGCGCGCCGGCGGGCTCGAGAATCGTGCGCGTGTCCTCGAACACGTCCTTGATCGCCGCACAGATCTGGTCGGTATCGACGAGGATCACGCCGTCGAGGAGCTCCCTGCACAGGCGGAACGTCTCTTCGCCGACCTGTTTTACGGCGACCCCGTCGGCGAAAAGACCCACGTGATCGAGCACGACGCGCCTTCCGGCCTTCAGCGAGCGCGCCATTGAGTCGGCGTCCACCGGCTCGACGCCGATGACTTTGATCGCCGGGCGCAGCCGCTTGATGTACGCAGCGATGCCGGAAACGAGCCCGCCGCCGCCGATCGCGACGAACACGGCGTGGATCGGGTGCGCGGTTTGACGCAGGATTTCCATTCCGATCGTGCCCTGGCCCGCGATCACGTCCGGATCGTCGTAGGGGTGGACGAAGCCGAGCTTGCGCGCTCTTGCGAGCCGCCTCGCCTCGACGTACGCCTCGTCGTAGGTATCGCCGTGCAAGTGCACTTCCGCTCCGCGCGCCTTGACCGCATCGACCTTGATCTTGGGGGTAGTGGAAGGCATGACGATCACCGCCGCGCAGCCGAGCTTCTGGGCGGCCAGCGCCACGCCTTGAGCGTGATTGCCGGCCGAAGAAGTGATGACTCCGCGGGCAAGCGCAGCCGCGGACAGATTCGCCATCTTGTTGTAGGCGCCGCGGCACTTGAAGGAGAACACCGGCTGCATGTCCTCGCGCTTCAAGAGCACCCGGTTGCCGAGCCGCGCCGAGAGATTGGGCGCGACTTCAAGGGGCGTCTCCACCGCCACGTCGTACACGCGCGCCCGGAGAATCCGCTCCAGATAGTCGTTTTTCATCTCATTTTTCTCACCCCCCTAAATGGGGGTCAAGAGAGCACCCCCTTCAAGGGGTCGGGCGATACTCTACACGAACGCCCCGGCGATGGGTAAAATGCCGGCTCGGGAGGAGCCGATGCCGAAGCCCGCGAAAAAGGCGAAACAGGCGTTCTGGGAGCGCGGCTACCTCGCGCACGGATACTGGCTCGGAAAAGAGCGGCTGGGGCAGGTCAAGCTCGGCCCGAAGAAGGAATGGGACGGGATCTACCGCTGGCACGCGGGCAGTCATTCAGGCGAGTCCGCCACGCTCGAGGAAGCCAAACGCGCCGTGGAACAGGCCGTGCTCGTGGGCGCGAGCCAGCTCCCGTTGTTCGAGAAGTAACAGCAGATCCTTCGCGGAGTCTACCCTGAGCGTATGCGTAGGGCCCAGGATGACTTCAGCTACGCTGAAGTCAGCTTCGCGTATTCCAGCGCGAGCCATTTCATTCCCTGCTTGCCGAAGTTGATCTGCAGGCGCGCGTCGGTGCCGGATCCTTCCGCGTTGACGATGACGCCCTGGCCGAACTTCGGGTGCAGCACCGACTGGCCGATGCGGAACCCGTGGCCCGGCGTTTTGGCCTTGTAGGCCTTTGCCGGCGCGGGTGCCCACGCCACGTCGTCGAATCTGGCACGCGCCGGCTGCGGCGTGAGGCGCTTCACGACTTCCTCCGGGAGCTCATCGAGAAAACGCGAAGCGACGTTGTAGCGGGTCTGCCCGTGCAGCATGCGCGTCTGCGCGAAGGAGAGGTAGAGCCGCGTCCGCGCCCGGGTGATCGCGACGTACATCAGTCTGCGCTCCTCTTCCAGGCCGTCGTCTTCCAGAACGCTCTGCTCGTGCGGAAAGAGCCCCTCTTCGAGCCCGGTGATGAACACCGCGTGGAACTCCAGGCCCTTGGCCGAGTGCACCGTCATCAGCTGCAGCGCGTCCGTGCCTTCGGCCGCCTGGTTTTCGCCCGATTCGAGCGAGGCGTGCGCCAGGAAGGCCGAAAGACCGTGTTCTTCTTCCTCGTTTATGAATGCGGCGGCCGCATTCACCAGCTCGTTCAGATTCTCGACCCGGTCGGCGCCGTCCCTTTCGGCCTTGTAATGCGCGACGAGCCCGCTTCTTTCGAGCATCACCTCGACCGTTTCGGACAACGGCAGCCCCTGCGTCTCCGCCCTGAGCGATTCGATGAGGCGCACGAACGCGGCAACTGTCGCGCCGCTTTTCCCGGAAAGCCCCGAAGCCGCCTTGAAGAGGCTCGCACCTCCGGCTTTTGCCGCATCCTGCAGGGCTTCGAGCGAGCGCGCGCCGATTCCGCGCGCCGGGAAATTGGCCACCCGCAGGAAAGCCCCGTCGTCGTCAGGACTGGCAACCAGCCTCAGATACGCGAGCGCGTGCTTGATTTCCATGCGCTCGAAGAAGCGCAGGCCTCCATAGACGCGATAGGGAATACCGTTCGAGAAAAGCGCATGCTCGATGATGCGTGACTGCGCGTTCGAGCGGTACAGCACCCCGATATCGGCGAGACGCAGCCCGCCGCGCTTCAGGGCCTGCACCTCCTCGGTGAGCCAGCTCGCCTCGTAGCCGTCGCTTTGCGCCTCGTGGATGCGCACCGGCTCGCCGTGCGCGGCGGAGGTCCACAGGTTCTTGCCGAGGCGCTTCCTGTTGTGGGCGATGAGCGCATTGGCCGCTGCGAGGATATGGCCGACCGAGCGGTAGTTCTGCTCCAGGCGGATGACGTTCTCGACACGGAAGTCGCGCTCGAATTCGGCCATGTTGCCGACGTGGGCCCCGCGAAACCGGTAAATGGATTGGTCGTCGTCGCCGACGGCGAACATGACCGTCTTCGGTCCCGCGAGGAGCTTCAGCCACCGGTATTGCAGGCGGTTGGTGTCCTGGAATTCGTCCACCAGGATGTACCGGAAGCGGTTCCGGTAGTGCTCGCGGAGGATTTCGTTCCTGGAAAGGAGCTCATAGGTTCGCAGCAGCAACTCAGCGAAGTCCACCACGCCCTCGCGCTGGCATTGCTCGTCGTAGGCGGCGTAGATCTCGGCGTAACGGCGGCTGATTTCGTCACCGATCTCGACGTCTCGCGCGCGCTTGCCCTCCTCCTTGGCGGCGTTGATGAAATACTGAGCTTCCCGCGCCGGGAATCTGTCTTCGTCGACGCCGAGGGCCTTGAGGACGCGCTTGACTGCCGCGTGTTGGTCTTGCGAGTCGAGGATCTGGAAGAGCTGCGGCAGGCCGGCGTCGCGGTGGTGCGCGCGCAGCAGGCGGTTGCACAGGCCGTGAAAGGTGCCGACCCACATGCCGCGGGTGCTGATCGGCAGCATCGCCGAGATGCGCGTGAGCATCTCGCGTGCCGCCTTGTTGGTGAAGGTAACGGCGAGAATGCCGTTCGGACCCACATTCCCGGTCTGGATCAGCCAGGCGATGCGGGTGGTGAGAACGCGCGTCTTCCCCGAGCCGGCGCCGGCGAGGATCAGCGCCGATTGGTCGGGAAGAGTGACTGCTGCGAGCTGCTCGGGATTGAGGTTTTCGAGGAGCGACATCGGGCCGGCGCGAAAGGCGTCATTTTACTTCAGCGCCCGCCCGCGGCCGGGCGGTTCAGGGTTCAGCTGCCGACCTTGTACGCGTGCCCCCCGAGCCGGGCGTGCCCCTTGAGCGCCTTGGCCACGGCCTCGGCGTCTTTCTTCGTCGCGAAACTGGACAGCCGCACGCCGTATACCCGCTTGTCCCCGAGCTTTTCGGGAATGATCTCGGCCGGATATCCCGCGCTGCGAAGATCCCTGTAAAGATCGAATGCCCGCTGGGACGCGAGTCCCGAGGCGACCGTGATTTTCCATTTGCCGCCGCGCGTCGACACGCCCCGGCCCTCCTGGATTTCGGTCTCCGCCGCCCATTCTCTCAGCTGGTCCGGCATCACCGTCGCGACCGGCCGCGACAACCCGCCTTCGTGGACGTAATAGGACAGCCGCTGATCCATGATGAACGGGGTGTCGTTCGGCTGGGTGACCTCGATCCTGCCCTCGATCAGGCAGACGACCTCGCGGTCCGACTCGGACTTACCCCACAGGTCGGTGCCGCGTATGCCGGCGGTCACGGTCTTGATGCTGACGCTCACCTCGCGCTGGCCGCCAAACCGCGCGAACAGCTCGGAGGTGAAGCGGAACGCCCCTTCGGCCACCTTCATCGTCGCCGCGAAAACCTTGTTCTCGCGCATCTGCATCCCGCCGAGGAAGAGCGAGCCTTTCTCGCCCAGTTTCACCGCGCTGCCGTCGGCGGTCCTGAGAAGCAGGCGCGAGCCGGAGCCGGTCTTCACCTGGTCGTTGTCCTTGAGCTCCATGCCCGGAACGAGCGGATGGCTCGCGCCTCCGCGCTCGACCCAGGCGGGCATCTGCACCGCCTCGACCACCACGAGCGGCGCGGGCTGCGCCCGCTTCGACTTGGCCCCGGACTGCGCCATCGCGGCGCCGGCTGCACCCAGCGCGAGCGCGGCGAGCGCCGCGACTATCGAACATTGCCTCACCATGATTGACTCCAATCGGTTTGCGATGCGCGTTGATGTGAACGCAAGGCGGATGCGGGCGCGCGGCCGACCCGCGCGGCTATAATCCATGCTTTCCCCGAACCCGCTCATGCAGCCCCAGTACCACCCCGAGATCGTCGAGCGCGAAGCGCAGGAGCACTGGGACAGGACCGGAGCGTTTCGCGCGACCGAGGAGCCGCCGGGAAAAAGCGGCCGCCCGAAGTTCTACTGCCTGTCGATGTTCCCCTACCCTTCGGGCAAGCTGCATATGGGGCACGTGCGCAACTATACCATCGGCGACGTGATGACCCGTTTCCATCGGATGCGGGGCTTCAACGTGCTCCAGCCGATGGGCTGGGACGCTTTCGGTCTGCCCGCCGAAAACGCCGCGATGGCGAACGGCGTGCCGCCGGCGAAGTGGACCTACGACAACATCGCAACCATGAAGCGACAGCTGCGCTCGCTCGGCTTCGCGATCGACTGGAAGCGCGAGCTCGCCACTTGCTCGCCAGGCTACTACCGCTGGAACCAGTGGCTGTTCCTGCGCATGCTCGAGCGCGGCCTGGTCTACAAGAAGACCGGCGTCGTCAACTGGGATCCAGTGGACCAGACCGTGCTCGCGAACGAGCAGGTGATCGACGGCCGCGGCTGGCGCACCGGCGCGCTCGTCGAGAAGCGCGAGATCCCGATGTACTACATGCGGATCACCGCTTACGCCGAGGAGCTGCTCGCTTCGCTCGAAGAGCTTCCGGGCTGGCCCGAGCGCGTGAAGACGATGCAGGCCAACTGGATCGGCAAGAGCCATGGCGTCAACATCGCCTTCCCCTACGAGCTGGGCGGCGGGAAGAAGCTCCTGCGCGTGTTCACCACGCGCGCCGATACATTGATGGGCACCACCTTTTGTGCCGTGGCCGCCGAACATCCGCTCGCCGCGCATGCAGCCCGGTCGAACGAGAAGCTCGCCGCTTTCGTCGAGGAATGCAAGCGCGGCCCGGTGATGGAGGCGGACCTCGCCCAGCTCGACAAGAAAGGCATGCCCACGGGCCTTTTCGTCACGCATCCGATCAACGGCGAAAAAATCGAGGTCTGGGTCGGCAACTACGTGCTCATGGCCTACGGCGAGGGCGCGGTAATGGGGGTGCCAGGGCACGACGAGCGCGATTTTGCGTTCGCGAAGAAGTACGGCCTGCCGATCAAGCCCGTGATCGACGTCGGAGGCAAACCGTATTCGACCGATGCCTGGCAGCCCTGGTACGCGGACTACGGCCGCTGCGTCAATTCGGGCAAGTACGATGGGCTCGACTATCGGGCAGCAGTCGAAACCATCGCCGCGGACCTGAAGAAGAAGGCTCTGGGCGACAAGCAGATCACCTGGCGGCTTCGCGACTGGGGCATCTCGCGCCAGCGCTATTGGGGGACGCCGATCCCGATCATCCATTGCGACGGTTGCGGCGACGTTCCGGTGCCCGACGCCGAGCTTCCGGTCGTGCTTCCGGAAAACCTCGTGCCCGACGGCACCGGCAATCCGCTCGCCAAAACGCCGTCCTTCGTCGACTGCAAATGCCCGAAATGCGGCAAAGCCGCGAAGCGCGAAACCGACACCATGGACACCTTCGTCGATTCGTCCTGGTACTTCCTGCGCTTTGCCTGCCCCGATCAGGACAAGGCGCCGGTGGACGAGCGCGTGCAGTACTGGATGCCGGTCGACCAGTACATCGGCGGCATCGAGCACGCGATCCTGCACCTCCTGTACTCGCGCTTCTGGACCAAGGTGATGCGCGACCAGGGGCTGGCCGCGCCGAGCGAGCCGTTCACGCGGCTCCTGACGCAGGGCATGGTGCTGAACGAAATCTTCTACCGCAAGGAAGCGAGCGGCCGCATCACGTATTACAACCCCGCCGACGTCGAGATCAGGCGCGACGACAAGGGCCAGCGCGTCGGCGCTGTATTGCGCTCCGACGGCAAGCCGGTGGAGTCCGACGGCATCGGCACCATGTCGAAGTCGAAGAACAACGGCGTCGACCCGCAGGATCTGATCGAGAAGTACGGCGCGGACACGGCGCGGCTTTACATGATGTTCGCTTCTCCGCCCGAGGACACGTTGGTGTGGTCCGATGCGAGCATCGAAGGTCCGGCGGGTTTCTTGCGCCGCCTGTGGCGCGAGGTGTACGAACACGCGTCGGATGGTTTGGTGCCCGCTTTCGCCGGAGGCGAACTTCCGGCGTCTCTGCGACCCGTTCGCTTCGAACTCCACAGCACCATCGCCAAGGTGACCGACGACTACGGTCGGCGCAACAAATACAATACCGTCGTCGCTTCGATCATGGAATTCATGAACCTGATTGCGAAGATGACGGACACGAGCTCTGTAGCGCGCGCCGTTCGGCAGGAAGCGCTGCAAGCAATGGTTCTGCTGCTCTCGCCGATCGCTCCTCACGTCTGTCACGCGCTGTGGCAGGCACTCAAGCCCGGTGCGGATGTGATGCGCGAGCCCTGGCCCAAAACAGACGAAGCCGCACTCGTCCAGGACGAAATCGAGCTGGTGCTCCAGGTCAACGGCAAGCTGCGCGGACATATGCGCGCGCCGAAATCCGCCGGCCGCGGAGAGCTCGAGCGGCTTGCCCTCGCCCACGACGCGGTGACGCGCTTCACCAACGGCCAGGCGGTGAAGAAGGTGGTGGTAGTTCCCGGACGGCTCGTCAATGTGGTCGTTTGAGCGTTCCTCCCGCGCTGTCCTCGCCGGCGTGATGGCCGTGCTCCTCGCCGCCTGCAGCTTTCATCTGCGCGGCCAGGCTCAGCTGCCTTTCGAAACGCTCTACATTCCGGGCAACAACCCGCTCGTGGTCGAGCTGAAGCGCAACGTCGCCGCGGCGAGCAAGACGCGCCTCGTGGACAGCCCGGGCGACGCGCAGGCCGTGTTCGGCTTCACCGAGGAGCTGCGCGAAAAGATCATTCTTTCCTTCAGCGCCGCGGGCCGGGTGAGCGAATATCAGCTGCGCTACCGCGTCGGATTTCGCGTCACCGACGCGAAGGGTGCGGTCTACCTGCCGGTGAGCGAAATCCTCCTCACCCGCGACATGGCCTACAGCGACGCGCAGGTGCTCGCCAAGGAGACCGAGGAAGCCCTGCTCTACCGGGACATGCAAAGGGACATGGTGCAGCAGATCATGCGGCGCCTGGTCGCGGCGAAGCCGGCGCCGGTCGCCTTCGAATAGGCATGGCCGCTCTCAGGCTCGAGCAGCTGGATGCGCATCTTTCGCGCGAGCTGCGGCCGCTTTACGTGATCCACGGCGACGAGCCGCTGCTGGCCCTCGAGGCCGCCGATGCGATCCGCGCGCGCGCGCGCGCGGGCGGATTTTCAGAACGCGTCGTTCTCGCGGCGGAGCGCGGCTTCCACTGGGGCGAGCTCGGAGCGAGCGGCGCGAGCCTCTCGCTCTTCGGCGACAAGAAGCTGATCGAGCTGCGCCTTGCCTCGGGCAAGCCCGGAGCCGACGGCGCCGGGGCGATCGAAGCGTTTTGCGGAAACCTCCCGCCCGACGCGCTCACCGTCGTAACCCTGCCGCGCGTGGACAAGGCCGGCCAGGCGTCTCCCTGGTTCAGGGCGCTCGAGCGCCAGGGAATCGTCGTCAACGTCTATCCGGTCGAGCGCGCGCGGCTTCCCGAATGGATCGCGGCGCGGCTCGCGCGGCAGAAGCAGCGCGCAACTCCCGAAACGCTGCAGTTCCTTACCGACTGCGTGGAAGGCAATCTCCTTGCCGCCCACCAGGAAATCCAGAAACTCGCGCTCCTCCTTCCGGCCGGAGAGCTCGCCTTCGAAGCGGTGCGCGAGGCGGTGATGAACGTGGCGCGCTACGATGCACTCAAGCTCACCGAAGCGATGCTCTCGGGCGAGCGCGCGCGGCTTGCGCGCATGCTCGAAGGCCTGCGCGGCGAAGGCGAGGCGCCTCCGCGCGTGCTGTGGATCCTCGCCGAGGAAATCCGCGCCATCGTGCGCGTGCAAAACGGAATCGCCGCAGGCAGGCCGCTTTTCGAGATCCTGCGCGAAGCGCGCGTGTGGGGCGATGCGCGGCAGTCCCTCGTGGGGCGCGCCGCGAAGAATCTCCCGCGAGCGATGCTCCTGGCGGCGCTCGAGCACGCTGCCAAAGTCGATCGCGTCGTCAAAGGCGTGGTCAAAGGCGACGCGTGGGATGAGCTGCTGCAGCTCGGGTTGCGATTCGCGGGATGACGCATGACCGCTGCGGAGACAATCGCCTTTGTCCGACAGCATGGGGTAGTCCTGGCATCGGCCAAAGGCGCCGTTCCCAGCCTCACCGAGGCGATCGTCGGCGAGCCCATCAAAGGGAGCTGGTGGGCTCACCCGAAAAGTCATCAAATCTTTGCGATTCTTCAGGCAGTGACGGATTCGGAAGATATCCTCGTATGTCGTCTCGTCGACGGAAAGCTTACCTTTGTCCATCGCCGTCTTTGGCCGGCGTTGGTCCGGGTAGCCGACCGATTCTCGGCGACTCGGATTGCGAAGGTTCGAGAAGAGCACACCCCGTCTGGTCACCACGTGAGCCGGGAGGTTCCGTTCCCCAAGTGGGTTCCAGCTGAAGTCAAGGAACAAGCCAAACGCATCGGCGAAGAAGAGGCTCTGACCGCCCTGGGCCATTGGACGCTGGCGCCCAACCCCCCGCTCAAGGGGACCCGCCGCAAGCGGCGCGGCAATTAGCTCTTGCCTAAGGCCTCAGCCCGATGAAGCGCGCGATCGTCCGGAATCGCAGTAATCTTCGTGCATGAAAAGGCTGAGACTTCACATCACACTGCTCTCGGAGGAAACAATGAAAAGCGCTCTTTTCGCAATCGTCATCTTTATTTTTTCCCTCACCGTATTCGCCCAGGAACCCGCGCGACCGAACCGGCCCTCTGCCGAAGAGATGCAGAAGATGATGGAAATGTCCATGGGTGCAATGGCGCCTGCGATGTCGAAGATGACCGAAGCCATGATCGAAGCGCAATTGAAAGCCGCTGAAAATCCGGAAACCGCCCGGCGTATTGCGGTGTTCAAGAAGAATCTCTATGACGCGCTTCTGAAACAAGGGTTTTCAAAACGCGAAGCTCTTTCCATCATGGAGGCAACGCCCGCTCCATCTGCGACGCCGTCGATGAAGTGATGAGCTTGTGCTTCTGCCGTGAGCTACCTCGTCGTTCCCGCGAATGCGGAAGTCCAGTTCGCCGAGTCACATACCGGCATATAATTCTGTATAACGCTTACTGCTGATCAGGCATCGATGGAATCCACCTCCATATACCGCAAACCGAAGAAGTGGGTCGCGGCCGTGCTGGGGCTGTTCATCCCGCCCGCGGGAATGCTGTACGTCGCCCGGCCTGGCTGGGCCGCAGCATATTTTGCGCTTGCGCTGATCGTCGTACTGGGCAACATGTTTGCGCCTCGGGGCATGGAGTTGGCTGGCGGCGCCATCGCGCTGCTCGCTGCGATAATCAGCGCGATCCACGCGTATCGTCTCGCCCAGGACTCCAGGGTGCTCAGGCGCCCCTGGTACAGCCGTTGGTATGGCTTGGTTGGAATAATCGCCGCGTTTGCGGCGCTGGCGCTTGGAACTCGCGCTTTCCTTTTCGAGCCGTTCCGTTCTCCGTCCGGATCGATGACTCCATCTATTGAGCCTCGCGCCCCAATCAAGAATACTCCGCCGTCGAAGCGCTGAATCGGAGCGTTGGACCGCGTGCGCGTCATCGAGACCGGCAGTCTCACGCTCGAACCACAAACGGCGGCGCATGCGGAAGAGATGTTCGTCGTCCTCAGCGACCCGGCGATCTACGAGTACGAGAACCAACCGCCGCCGTCTCTCGAATGGTTGAGCGCGCGGTTCGCGAAGCTCGAATCGAGGCTGTCGGCGAACGGCCTGGAGCAATGGCTCAACTGGGTCATCCGTCTCCCGACTTCCGAGCTCATCGGTTACGTTCAGGCGACGGTTCATCCCAACGAGCGCGCGGCGATCGCCTACGAGCTGTCCAGCGCTTACTGGGGCCGCGGCCTCGCGCGCCAAGCCGTCCAAGCGGTCATCTCCGAGCTTGTCGAGCACTACCGGATACACAGCTTCTCCTCCGTGCTCAAGCGCGAGAATTTTCGCTCGATGCGCCTGCTCGAGCGCCTGGGTTTCTCGCCGGCATCGCCTGAGCAGCACGCGAAGCATCGAGTCGAGCCAGGCGAATTGCTGATGGTGCGCGAGATTCGGCCCCTATGAGGAAAACGCGCTCACACCCGCGGATGCCGGCACCGATCGAATGCCCCGAGAAAATCACGTCGGTCTTGGCTTCCCTGGAGATATCGCCGGATCTGATCGCGGCACGGTCTTTGATATTGCATCCCGAGGCGCAGGAGCTGATCGTCGCAGCCGTAGGGGACGACGGCAGAAAACACATGCTTGCGCCCGCGGCGGCTGCGAAGTGGCGGGAGATGAGCGCCGCGGCGCTTTCCGACGGCGTAGTCCTCAAGATCGGTTCGGCTTTCCGAAGTGTCGATCGTCAAATCGAAATAATCCGCGCCAAGCTGGCCGAAGGCTTGTCCCTGGACGCAGTCCTTTGCGTGAGCGCTCCTCCCGGTTACAGCGAACACCACTCCGGCCGGGCAATCGATGTCACGACCGACGAGGGCGCGCCTCTCGAGCCCGAGTTCGAAAAGACCAGGGCGTTTCAGTGGATGTCGAAAAACGCGGGGCGGTTTGGTTTCGTCCTCTCATTTCCAGCGAATAATCCGCATGGTTACGACTATGAGCCGTGGCACTGGTGCTTCAAGCCGACTTGAGGTTTGATCCCGCGGCAGCCGTCCTTTCAATGCTGTTGATCCCGGCGTTGGCCGGGAACGCTTCATGCCGGGCTCAGGAAAAAACGAATGTCTTGCCGGAAACGCAGGCCGGGCGGGAAATCATCGTCGAGTTGCAGGAGCTTGGACCGATCGAGCGCAGGCGCCAGATCCACACGGCGAATCTCGACTTTCTCTTGCGCATAAGGAGATTCGACAGCCCATATTTCAAGTTCTACGGGGGCCTCACGGTGTCCCGGGCCCGCGGAAACATAACCCGGCGGACAGGCTCTTTCGAAGACGGCACGCTCCAGGACGAAACCGTCGATAGCGCCGCGACCGGTGCAGGACCCGTTCTGGCAATTCGGGCCGAAGTCGGGCGCAGCGGGAACGTGTCGGTTTCGCTGGATGGGAGCGCAGGCGTCCTTCTCTACGACAGGGATTTCCCGGCAGGCGCTTCGCGCTATGAGTTCATGTTCCGGTACGGCCCCACCCTTTCCTACAGATTGAACGACGGCCAGTACTTGTCCCTGACCTTCAGGGGAATGCACGTATCGAACGGCCAGGGCTTCAACCCCCACAATCCGGAATACAACGCAGCAGGCGTGGGCGTGCAATTCCTGGCGGCTTTTTGAAGGCATTCATGCGGCAGACGTGTACCCAAGGTACAAGGCGGGCGAGTAGTCACTCCGTCCCAAACACCTTCCGCCACAGCGCGCGCGTCGCGTCGATGTGGTTTTGCACTTCTCCCGCGGGAACGCGCGCGTATTTCGCGCCGTTCAGGCGCAGGCGGTGCTGGCGGCGGCGGAATTCGCGGTAGGCGTCGGCCACCGCGCCGGCGGAATCGCCGGGAATCAACCCGAGCTTCGCCGCCAGCTTCAGCAGGGCGATGTTGCCGTCGTTGGCGGCGAGCCCGGGACGGCGGTGCGCATGAGCGAGAACCAGCATCTGCACGATGAATTCGATGTCGATCATGCCGCCGCGGTCGTGCTTCAAGTCGAACAGGCCGCTGTCGTTCGGGTGGCCCTGGAGGAGCTGCTCCCGCATCGACAGCACATCGTCGCGCAGTTTCGCCTCGTCGCGCTCGATCTGCAGAATCGCGCGCCGCTCCTCCTCGAACGCCGCCCCGACCGTCGCCTCTCCTGCGCAGAATCGCGCCCGCGTAAGCGCCTGGTGCTCCCAGGTCCAGGCCGATTCGCGTTGATAGCGGCGGAAAGCGTCGATCGAGCTCACCAGGAGCCCGCTCCCGCCCTCCGGGCGAAGACGCAGGTCGATGTCGAAGAGCACCCCCGCCGCGGTGCGGCTGGTGAGCCAGCGGCTCAGGCGCTGCGCAAGGCGCGCGTAGATTTCCGGGGCCCGCTCGTCGGGATCGTCGTAAAGGAAGATGAGATCGAGATCGGAGGCGTAGCCCAGCTCCTTGCCGCCGAGCTTGCCATAGCCGACGATCGCAAACCGCGGCTCGTCCCGATGGCGCGTGCGCAGCTGCGTCCAGCACAGCTCGAGCGTCACCTGCAACACGATATCGGCGAGATCGGAAAGATCGTCGGCCAGCCGCTCGACGCCGAGCACGCCCGAAAGGTCCTGCGCGAGCAGACGGAAGACCTGCGCGTGATGCTCCTCGCGCAAGCAGTCCATCTGCCGTTCCTCGTCGCCCTGCCGGGCCGCGAGCTGGCGCCTGAGGTCCCGGGCGAAGGCGTTCCAGTCCGGCCGCGCGAACAGGGTGCGCGCGTCGAGCAGCTCGTCGAGCACGATCGGATGCCGGTTGAGGTATTCCGCCGCCCAGCTCGAAGCTCCGAGCAATTGCGCGAGCCGCGCGAGCGCCGCGGGGTGCTCGTCGAGCAAGGCGAGATACGCGGCGCGACGGCTGACCGTCTCCATGAACTCCAGGGTGCGCACGAGGGCCGCGTCGGGGTCTTCCTGCGCGGCGGATTCTTCGATGATTCTTGGAATCAGGGCGTCGAAGCGGGCCCGGCTCGCCTGCGGCAGGCCGGCGTAGCGCGCACCCGAGCGCACCGCCGCAAGCCGCGCCGCTGTTCCCGCGGCGTCGCGAAAGCCGAGCTGCGCCAGACGCGCTTCGGTCTGCTCCGGCCCGGCCCACAGCGGTGCGAGCGCGTGCTTCGGGACCTCCTCGACCGAAAACACCTGCTCGAAATGCCAGGACACGCGGGCGCGGTGCGCATCGAGCGCCGCGCGGAACGCATCCCAGGAATCGAAATCCATCGCCCGCGCGACGAGCGAGCGGTCCTCCGTCCCTCCGGGCAGCTCGTGAGTCTGCGCATCGTCCAGGTACTGCAAGCGGTGCTCCAGTCGCCGCAGGAACACGTAGGCCCCGGAAAGCTCCTCGAACCCGGCAACGGGGAGGAGTTTCCTTTGCGCGAGCAGCGCGAGCACTTTCAGCGTCGGGCGGATTTGCAGCGCCGGGTCGCGCCCGCCGCGGACCAGCTGGAACGCCTGCGCGATGAACTCGATCTCGCGGATGCCTCCCGGCCCGAGCTTGATCTGGTCGGTCAGCTCCCTGCGCGCCACTTCTTCGCGGATCTGCGCGTGCAGCTCGCGCATCGCGGCGAACGCGCCGTAATCGAGGTATTTGCGGTAGACGAACGGGCGCACGATCGCGGCGAGCGCGCCGTTCCCGCCCCCGGACCCGAGCGCGCGCGCCTTGATCCACGCGTAGCGCTCCCACTCCCTGCCATGCGCGACGAAATATTCCTCGAGCGCATCGAAACTCGTGGCGAGAGCGCCGGAGTCGCCCCAGGGGCGCAGGCGCATGTCGACCCGGAAAACGAAGCCGTCCTCGGTCCTTTCGTCCAGCGCGGCTATGAGGCGGCGCCCCAGTTGCGTGTAGAACTCGAGATTGCCTTCCCGACCGTCGTCGGATTGCCCATCTTCCGGGTAGAGGAAAACCAGATCGACGTCGGAGGATACGTTGAGCTCGCCGCCGCCCAGCTTCCCCATGCCGAC
>DATHJM010000429.1:0-4200 GCA_035489775.1 Burkholderiales bacterium | reverse complement strand
CCCGGTCCTGCTTGCGTTCGCGTCGTCGGCCGCGGCAGGCGAGTTTCGCTCGATCGCGGAAAACGGAACGCCGATGTATGACGCGCCCTCGGTTCGCGCCAAGAAACTTTTCGTCGCAAGCCGCCTTTACCCGGTCGAAGTCGTGATCAATATCGACGCCTGGGTGAAGGTCCGCGATCAGGCGGGAGACCTCGCCTGGGTGGAAAAGAAGACGCTCTCGGACAAACGCACGGTAATCGTAACCGCGGCCGTCGCGGACGTCAGGCAGACGGCGAACGAGCAGGCGGCGCTCGTGTTCCAGGCGCAGCAGGGCGTGGCCCTCGATGTCGCGGAGCCGCCGGCAGGGGGCTGGATCAGGGTGCGCCACGCCGAAGGCCAGAGCGGTTACGTCAAGATCAATCAGGTCTGGGGCATCTAGCTGAACATCGCAATTCTCGGCGCAGGAGCGTGGGGTACGGCGCTTGCGGTCTCGCTCTCCGGAGAGCACCGCGTCAGGCTCTGGTCGCGCGGCGCGGCGCTGGCGGCCGCCATGGGGTCGAGTCGGCGCAATCGGTACCTCCCCGAAGTTTCGATTCCCAACGCGGTGACGGTGACCGAGGAGCTTCCCTCAGCGCTTGCCGAAAGCGAGGCGATCCTGATCGCCACGCCGACTTCCGGGCTACGCGAAGTGCTCGGGCGCGTTCGCGGGTCGCGTTCGAACCAGCCCGTCATCTGGGCGTGCAAGGGTTTCGAGCAGGCAAGCGGCAAGCTGTCGCATCAGGTCGCGGCCGAGGTGCTCGGAAAACACGCCGAGGTCGGCGCCTTGTCCGGTCCCAGTTTCGCGCTGGAAGTGGCTCAGGGGCGCCCCACGGCGCTCACGCTCGCTGCCCACGATGCAGCCTTCGCGAAGCGCTGGGCGCGCGAACTGCACCACCCGACGTTCAGGGTCTACTACAGCACCGACCTCGCGGGCGTCGAGATCAGCGGAGCGGTGAAAAACGTCATGGCGATCGCCGCCGGCATCAGCGATGGGCTCGGACTCGGCTTGAACGCGCGGGCTGCGCTGATCACCCGGGGCCTCGCCGAGCTCACGCGGCTCGGCGTCGCGCTGGGCGGGCGGCCCGAGACTTTCATGGGGCTCGCGGGAGCGGGTGACCTTATCCTGACCTGCACCGGCGAGCTGTCCCGCAACCGGCGCGTCGGGCTGCTCCTCGCAAAAGGTGAGTCGCTCGACGCGATTCTGAAACAGCTCGGCCACGTCGCCGAAGGCGTGTATTCCGCGCCCGCGGTCGAGGCGCTCGCCGCCGAAAAGCGGGTCGACATGCCGATTACCCGCGCGGTTTGCGCGGTGCTGTTCCGCGGCACTCCGCCGGGCGACGCCGTGCAGGAATTGCTCGCGCGCGACCCGAGGGAGGAAGCCTAGGGCCGCTATGGTGCCATTCAGCGATCGGCGAAGAACGTTGCGAAGTAGTCCGGCGCATACTCAGGATGATGGTTCAGAATTTGGGGATGGGGTCACGACGCGGCGATAAACGCGACCACATCGGTTCGCGAATCACCCGAGTCTTCCAGGCCAGCTTCGCATGAGCGAGGTTCGAGCGCTGCTCCTGACCGACGTAGTCGACAGCGCACAGCTATCTGAGAGGCTGGGTGAGGTCGAATTGGCTGCGCTGTGGGCCGCTCACGATCGCCTCGCCCGTGATCTCCTCCCAGTCCGGCGCGGACGCGAAATCGACAAGACCGACGGAATGCTGCTGCTCTTTGAAGCGGCCGCCGACGCAGTTGCCTACGCGATGGCGTACCAACGGGCCGTTGCCAAGCTGAATCCGCCGCTGAAGGCGCGCGCCGGGGTGCATGTCGGACCCGTTATTCTGCGCGAGAACAGCCAGTCGGACGTGGCGCGAGGTGCCAAGCCGCTCGAGGTCGAGGGCGCAGCCAAGGCCGTGACGGCGCGCGTGATGTCGATCGCGAATGGGGGGCAGACCCTTTTGACCACCGATGCACTGAACGCTCTGGGGAAACTCACTCTGCGAGTCGAGTCGCACGGTCACTGGCGCATGAAAGGCATTGCAGAGCCGATAGAGCTGTTCGAGGTCGGCGAGGCTGACGCACTGTTCGTGCCGCCCCCCGATGCAGCCAAGGGCTATCGTGTAGTTCGCGAGGGTGACGTCTGGTTACCGGCCCGGAACATCAAACACAGCCTGCCCGCCGAGCGTGATTCCTTCGTGGGCCGCCGCGAGACATTAGTCGAATTGGCGCGCCGCCTCGACGCCGGCGCGCGTCTTGTATCGGTGCTGGGGATCGGCGGCACGGGCAAGACGCGGCTGGTCACGCGGTTCGGTTGGAGCTGGCTCGGAGACTTCCCGGGCGGTGTCTGGTTCTGCGATTTGTCGCAGGCTCGAAGCCTGGACGGCATCGTACATGCCGTCGCTGAGGCACTCGCCGTTCCGCTGGGCAAGGAAGAACCGGTAACACAGCTCGGCAATGCCATCGCGGCGCGCGGCCGATGTCTGGCCATTCTCGACAACTTCGAGCAGGTGTCGCGTTACGCTGAGGAAACGCTGGGAAGATGGCTCAACCGGACGACAGAGGCACGGTTCGTGGTGACCACGCGCGAGGTCTTGGGACTCGTGGGAGAGGAGATCCTCGCGCTGCCGCCGCTGGCGGCCCCCGACGCCGCGGCGCTGTTCGTGCAGCGGGCGGAGTCGGCGAAGCGCGACTTCCAGCCGACGGAGGAGGATCGGGCGGCCATCGGTCCGCTGGTGAATCTGCTCGAATGCCTGCCGCTGGCGATCGAACTGGCCGCAGCGCGAGTGCGCGTGATGCCGCCGAGAACGCTCCTCTCGCGCATGAGCGAGCGGTTCAAGCTGCTGTCGTCAACGGGCAGGCGCCGTGACCGGCAGGCGACGCTGCGCTCGACCTTCGACTGGTCTTGGGATTTGCTGTCGCTGCCCGACAAGGCGGCCCTGGCGCAGCTCTCGGTGTTCGAGGGCGGATTCACGATGGAGTCCGCCGAGGACGTGCTGGACCTCTCCGGATACGAGGATGCGCCCTGGACCATCGACACGGTGCAATCGCTGCTGGACAAGTCGTTCGTAAGGCAGGTGAGCGACGGGCGGTTCGACATGCTGGTGAGCGTCAAGGAGTACGCGTCGGAGCACCTGCGCACCGAAAGGCGCTTTCCCGGGAGCGGCCCCTCGGCGCTCGCCGCCGCCGAGGCACGGCACAGCGGGTACTTTGCGGGGCTCGGCGAGAAGCGCGCGGTTGCGGGGGCCTGCGTGGAAATCGACAACCTCGTGGTCGCCTGTCGGCGGGCAGCGGCCCGGGGGGCCGCGGAAGAAACCGCGGGCGCTCTGGAGGGCGCTTGGGCAGCGCTCAATTTGCGCGGGCCGTTCAGCGTGGGCGTGGAGCTCGCTTCGGTAGTAAACGGCACGCCGAGGCTGGGGGCGGCGGCACACGCAATTGCGGAACGGGTGGCGGGCAGCGCGCTCGACGCCTCCGGGAGAGTCGCGGAGGCCCGAACGCATCTCGAGGCAGCGCTTGTCCTCGCGCGGGAGGCGCGGGACGCGAGGTGCGAAGCGCGCGTGCTCGCCAATCTGGCCGATCTGCAAGGGAAGGATGGGCGCATCGAGGAGGCCCGTGCTTTTCACGCGCATGCCCTGTCGCTCGCTCGCGAGCTGGGCGATCGAGACCTGGAGTGCAAAGTGCTCAACGACCTTGGCTCTCTGGAGGATCATCTGGGCCGTCTCGAAGAATCCCGGGGGCACTGGGAGGCTGCGCTCGCGCTTGCCCGCAAGATGGGGGACCGGCGCTGGGAGGGCGGCCTGCTCGGCAACCTGGGCGGCCTGCACTTCAAGGAGGGAAGACTCGACGACGCGCGCGCCCATCTCCAGGCGGGGCTGGTCGTGGCGCGCGAGCTGGGGGATCGGAAATTCGAAGGCAACGCGCTCTGCAACCTCGGCCTTCTTCACCAGCTGACAGGAAGAATGGAAGAGGCCGTAAGGGAGCTCGAGGCGGCGCTGGTCGTCGCGCGGGAAATCGGGCACGTCCGCCTCGAATGCGTCGTGCTGTGCAACCAGGGAATCGTCTACGACTCGCTCGGCCGGCCCGCCGAAGCCCGAACCCGCTACGAGGCAGCGCTTGCCGTGGCCCGCGAGTTAAGCGACAGGCGCTCCGAAGGCCAGGTGCTCGGTTATCTCGGCCTGCTTCACGCCCGCCAGG
>DATHJM010000428.1:0-7914 GCA_035489775.1 Burkholderiales bacterium | reverse complement strand
CGCTTCACCCCGTTCGAGCGCTACACGCACTGGGTGGTCGCGATCAGCTTTTCCATCCTCGGTGTCAGCGGCCTCGTCATGATGGTCGGGAAATACGTGCTGCTGCCGGTGATCGGCTACACGCTGTTCGCCTGGCTCGCGCAGCTTTCGAAACATCTGCACAATTTCGTCGGGCCGGTGTTCATCGTGAGCCTGCTGATGTTCATCGTCATGTTCATCAAGGACAACCTCCCGCGCCTTTACGATTTCAAGTGGTTCGCGAATCTGGGCGGAATGATCTCCGGCGAGCACGTTCCCTCCGGCAGATTCAACGCGGGCGAGAAGGTCTGGTTCTGGATCGGGGTGGTGGTGTTGAGCCTGCTCGCGAGTGCATCGGGGCTGGTGCTGCTGTTTCCCAATTTCGACCAGGTGCGCGCGGTCATGATCGAGGCAAACGTGGTGCACATGGTTGCGTCCGGCGCCGTGATGGCCATTTCTCTGGGCCATATCTACCTCGGCACGATCGGCCTGGAGGGGGCGTACGAGGCGATGCGCAACGGATATGTCGATGAAACCTGGGCCATGGAGCACCACGAGTACTGGTATAACGACGTGAAGTCCGGGAAGGTCAAGGCCGGGACGGCGATGGGCCAGCCCGACGCGCCGCAGGCTCAGCATTGAGGAGGGAGCGCCATGAATGTTCGTATCCTGATCATGACAATCGCAATGGCCGCGACCGCGGGCGCGGTCTGGGCGAAGCTCCCCGCCGCTCCGGCGGATCCGGCCAAGGCCGCGGAGGCCAAAGCGAAAGCGGACGAAGCGGCGAAGAAGGACGCCGATTTGCTGGGCAAGTACCAGGACAAGGCGGTAGCCAACTATCGCAAGAACAAGGGAATCCGAGCGCCAGCCTCGATGGCGGGCAAGAAATAACGGCGTAGAAATGGGCGCGCCCGGCCGAAAACGCCGCGCGAAGGGAGAGCGATGAGATTTGCGATTGCAGCAGCGGGAATCACCGGCCTGCTCGCCGGATGCGGGACTATGGAATCGATGACTGGCGGCGGCCCGGCGACCGCAAGAGCGACATTGCAGCCGAACAAGGACAGCGGCGTAAAAGGCACGGCGACGTTCACCCAGAGGGGCGACAAGGTCCGGCTGGTGGCGAACATCAGCGGCCTCAAGCCCAATCAGGAGCACGGCTTTCACATCCACGAGAAGGGCGATTGCAGCTCGGGAGACGGCATGAGCGCCGGAGGGCATTTCAACCCGCTCGGCAAGCCGCACGCGCATCCGTCGACGCCGGAGCGGCACGCCGGTGACATGTTTGCGCTCAAGGCCGACGACTACGGCAACGCGACGCTCTCGATTGAGCTCGACGTCATCACCGTGACCGAAGGTCCGACCGGCATCATCGGCAGGGGCCTTATCGTGCATGCGCAGCCGGACGACTACCAGACCCAGCCGACCGGCAACGCCGGGGCGCGAGTCGCCTGCGGGGTGATCCAGAAGAGCTAGCCGGCTCCAACAGAAGGAGAAGGGCGCCCCGGCGCCCTTTTTATTTGCTGCGGCGCCCGCGTTCAGGCCGTGATGAGCCGGTAGATCAGTCCGGCCGCGCCGCACCCGAGGATCACCGGAATCATCCCGCTCCTGTAGCGCCACAGCGCACCGATCGCCGCGAGGCCGACGAGCAGCGAGAACCACTCGAACCGGCCCGAGAAACCTTCCGGCCAGAACACGTGCCAGGCGAAGAACACCGCGAGGTTGAGAATCACCCCGACCACCGCGGCGGTGATCCCGGTGAGCGGGGCGGTGAATTGCAGGTTGCCGTGCGTGGATTCCACCAGCGGACCGCCGAGGAGAATGAACAGGAAAGAGGGCAGGAAGGTGAAGAAGGTCGCCACCGCAGCACCTGCGCACCCGGCGAGCGCCAGCGCCTCCGGGCCGAGCGCCGCCTTGGTCCAGGCGCCGACAAAGCCGACGAAGGCGACCACCATGATCAGCGGTCCCGGCGTCGTTTCTCCCAGCGCGAGCCCGTCGATCATTTGCGTTGCGGTCAGCCACTGGTAGTGCTCGACCGCGCCCTGGTATACGTAGGGCAGCACCGCGTAGGCGCCGCCGAAAGTGAGGAGCGCCGCCTTGGTGAAGAACCATCCCATTTGCGCGAGCGCGCTGTCCCAGCCGAATAGCGCGAAGAGCGTACCGAGTGCTGCGGTCCAGATCGCGAGGAAAATCGCGAGGACCAGGGCAAAATGCGCCCAGCGGAACAGCGCGTGCGCCGGCGTCGGCGTGTCGTCGTCGATCAGCGCCGCGCCATATCGTTTCTGGGCGGCGCCATGGTCCCCGGTCATGAACTTGTCCGGGGCAACGCGTCCGCCGACGTAGCCGATGATCCCCGCGCCGAAGACGATGTAGGGAAACGGTACGTTGAACGCAAAGATCGCCAGGAACGCCGCAAGGCTGATGGCCCACAGCGCCGCATTCTTGAGTGCGCGCGAGCCGATGCGGTACGCGGCGAACAGAACGATCGCGGTGACCGCCGGCTTGATGCCGTAGAACAACCCGGCGACCAGCGGTACGTTGCCGAACGCGAGGTAGATCCACGTCAGCGCAATCAGGATGAACAGCGACGGCAGGACGAAAAGCCCGCCCGATATCACCCCGCCCCAGGTCCGGTGCATCATCCAGCCGATGTAGGTGGCGAGCTGCTGCGCCTCCGGGCCCGGCAGCAGCATGCAGTAGTTGAGCGCGTGCAGGAAGCGTTTCTCGGAAATCCAGCGTTTCCGCTCCACCAGATCCTGGTGCATCATCGCGATCTGCCCGGCCGGACCGCCGAAGCTGATGAAGCCGAGCTTCAGCCAATAGCGGAACGCCTCGGAAATGGACACCGGGGAGGGCCTGGACTGCGCACGCTCGCTCATGGTGCTGGACTATACTGACCCTGACCTGAACCCGCCAATTTTCCAGACCAGAGAATGAAATCGGCACGACTCGTCCCCAAGATCCGCATCCTGATCGGCGCCGTAGTCGCCATCGGCCCGGGCAAAGCCGATCTCCTCGCCGCCATCGCACGCACGGGATCGATCTCGGCGGCTGCGCGCGAGATGAAAATGTCGTACCGGCGCGCCTGGCTGCTCGTCGAGGCAATCAACGGCGCCTTTCGCCGGCCGCTGATCGAAACTCTGACCGGCGGGCGCAGCGGCGGAGGCGCCCGCATCACCGACCTCGGCAACCAGGTCCTGCGCCGCTACCGGCTCATGGAAGGGAAGGCTGCACGCGCAGTTGCTCCCGATCTGAAACATCTTTCCCGCCTGATCCCTGCGCGCCGCGGTAAGTAGCTTCGCTTTGCATCTTCGACGCGCCTCGCTTAGAATCGTCGCGCCGCGTTATATCCATACAAATATTACGAGCGGAGCGAACCACCGCTGACGTCATGAAGCCCTTGCTACCCTCACGTCAAGAACCGACGTTCGCCAGTACCCGCCCCGCGATCCGCTTCGATCGCAATGAACTATCTGGTGCGTTCGGTGACATGGGTACGGACGTGCCGCTCATAATTGGCGTTGCTCTCGCATGCCACCTCGATGGCGCAAGCGTGCTGATCATGTTCGGCGCCATGCAAATCCTGACTGGCCTCGCGTACCGAATGCCGATGCCGGTCCAGCCCCTCAAGGCGATGGCCGCTATTGTCATTGCCCAGCAGACTGCGCCAGAGATTCTGTACGGCGCGGGAATCGCAATCGGCCTCACGATGCTGGTACTCGCGTCATCGGGCGCGCTCACGTGGCTGGCGCGCGTCGTTCCCAAAAGCGTGGTGCGCGGCATCCAGTTTGGGCTGGGTCTGCAACTCGCTTCGATCTCCTTGCAGAACTATGTCCGTGCGGAGGGCATGACGGGTTACCTCCTAGCCAGCCTCGCGTTTGTTATCGTCGTGCTGCTCTTGGGGAATCGCCGCCTGCCGGCTGCTTTGCCGGTGGTCGCTCTTGGACTCGCAATTGCGGCGTACAGACTCGACCCAAGCGCACTGGCAGCAAGCGTGGGGTTGCACCTGCCTTCTCCCCATGTACCGCAATTGTCGGACATAGCTACCGGGTTTGTGCTGCTCGCTCTGCCGCAGATCCCCCTTTCGCTGGGCAACTCTGTTCTTGCCACGCGACAGCTGGCGCACGACCTCTTTCCCGAGCGCAATCTGACTATCCGTAAAATTGGTATCACGTACGCTGCTATGAATCTGGTCAGTCCGTGGCTGGGCGGCATACCGACGTGCCATGGCTCCGGTGGCATGGCAGGCCACTACGCATTTGGCGGCCGTACCGGCGGGTCGGTCGTCATTTACGGACTGATTTTCGTCGCGCTGGGGCTTCTCTTCGGATCAGGGTTCGATCACATAGCGCGAGCGTTTCCGTTGCCCATACTTGGCGTGCTGCTCCTCTTTGAGGCTCTCTCGCTAATTTGGCTCATCCGTGACACGGCTGGTTCGCGCTTGGACTTCCCCATCGCCGCGCTCGTAGGATTGATAGCGGTCGGGCTGCCGTACGGCTATTTGATAGGCATGGTTGCCGGCACCATACTCGTGTGGTTGGGTGCGCGGGTAAACCTCGTAAACATCGATAAGCACTGATTGGAGAACGGTCAATTCATGAGCCGGGCATGTTGGAAGCCCTGAGCGCCGCGCTCGCGCTGCTGGCCGGTCTCGACTCCAAGCTTGTCGAGATCGTTCTTCTCAGCCTGCGCGTCAGCCTGTCGGCGGTCGCGATCGCCGCGCTGTTCGGCCTGCCGCTGGGCGCCGCCATCGCCGTCGGCAGGTTCCCGGGCCGCCAGACGGTGATCGTGTTTTTGAACGCGCTCATGGGCTTGCCGCCGGTCGTGGTGGGGCTGCTCGTATACCTTTTGCTTTCGCGTGCAGGTCCTCTGGGCGCGCTAGGAATCCTTTTCACACCATCGGCGATGGTCTTTGCGCAATCGATTCTGATCCTCCCTATCGTCGCCGCGCTTTCGCGCCAGGCGATCGAGGACGCGTGGCGCGAATACGAGGAGCAGCTGCGCTCGCTCGGCGCGCGCCGCATGAATGCGGCGCTGACGCTGCTCTGGGACACGCGGTTTTCGCTGCTGACCACGATCCTCGCCGGATTCGGGCGCGCCGCGGCCGAAGTCGGCGCGGTGATGATCGTCGGCGGAAACATCGACGGGGTGACGCGAGTGATGACCACCACCATCGCGCTCGAAACCAGCAAGGGCGACCTGCCGCTTGCGCTCGGGTTGGGGATGATCCTGATTGCGATCGTCATCGCCGTGAACGCGGCGGCGTATCTGACCAAGGAGCTGGCGCAGCGGCGCTACGGATGAGCAAGGGCGCCATCCTTCCGCTGCGTCTTGCCGACGTGTCGTTCGCCGCCGGAGGCCGAACCATCATCGACCGGGTTTCGCTCGAGATCGAGACGGGGCCGAGCACGATCATCCTGGGCGCGAATGGCGCCGGGAAAAGCGTGCTGATGCGCCTGATGCACGGCCTGCTGAGTCCTTCTTCGGGCCGCATCGACTGGAACTCGCCCGAGCGCCCGGGCGTCCCGAGGAAGCAGGCCATGGTGTTCCAGCGTCCGGTGATGCTGCGCCGCTCCGCCTACGCCAACGTCGCCTACGCGCTGAAGATCGCGGGAATCCCGGAGCCGCAACGCGGGGCGCTGGTGCGCGAATCGCTCGAAAGCGTCGGCCTTTCGCACCTCGGGCGCAGGTCGGCTCGCGTGCTCTCCGGGGGCGAGCAGCAGCGCCTGGCGCTCGCGCGGGCCTGGGCGCTGCATCCGGAGGTGCTGTTCCTCGACGAGCCCACGGCGAGCCTCGACCCGAGCGCGACGCGCGAGATCGAGTCCGTGATCAAGGCCTTCGATGCCGCCGGCACGAAGGTGGTGATGGCGACGCACAATCTCGGGCAGGCGCGCCGGCTCGGCGATGAGATCCTGTTCATCGACAAGGGGCGGCTTGTCGAGCGCGCGCCGGTCGAGCAATTCTTTTCCAGGCCACAGTCGGCGCAAGCCGCTGCATTCATCAAGGGAGAGCTGCCCTGGACTTGATCCGGAGACTGCTGTCAGTTGCGCTGCTCGCCGCCTCGCCGGCGCTCGCGCAGGAAAAATTCATCGTCGTCGCCTCGACTACTTCCACCGAGCAGTCGGGGCTGTTCGGTTACCTGTTGCCGGTTTTCCAGACAAAAACCGGGATCCAGGTGCGCGTGGTCGCCCTGGGCACTGGGCAGGCGCTCGATCTCGCGCGCCGCGGCGATGCGGACGTGGTGTTCGTGCACGCCCGGTCGGCCGAGGAGAAATTTCTCGCCGAGGGCCACGGTGTCCGGCGCTTCGACGTCATGTACAACGATTTCGTCCTGATCGGCCCGAAGTCGGATCCGGCGAAAATCTCGGGCGGCAAGGACATCCTGGAGGGACTGAGGAAGATCAAGGCGGCGAACGCGCCGTTCGTTTCGCGCGGCGACAACAGTGGCACGCACATCGCCGAACTCGATCTGTGGAAGCTGGCAGGAATAGACGTGGCAAAAGACAAGGGGTCCTGGTACCGCGATACGGGCCAGGGCATGGGGCCGGCCCTCAACACGGCCGGCGCGATGAATGCCTACATTCTTTCCGACCGCGGGACGTGGCTGTCCTTCAAGAACCGCGGCGAGTTGTCCATCGCAGTCGAGGGCGACCGGCGCCTGTTCAACCAGTACGGGATCATGCTCGTGAGCCCGCTGAAGCATCCGAACGTCAAGAAAGACCCGGGCCGGGCGTTCGTCGACTGGGTGATCTCCCCGGAAGGCCAGGAGGCCATCGCCGGCTACAAGATCGGCGGCGAGCAGCTGTTCTTTCCGAACGCGAAGTGAGGCATCTCCTCGTTATATCCGATCGGGAATGACGCCCTGATACAATGGTTCTGCATGAAAATATTCGGATTCGCCGGATGGTCTGGAAGCGGCAAGACCACCTTGATCGAGCAGCTCATCCCGCGCTTCGTGAAGCACGGCCTGAAGGTTTCGCTCATCAAGCACGCGCACCACAGCTTCGACGTCGACCATCCAGGAAAAGACTCCTATCGCCACCGGGATGCGGGCTGCAGCGAGGTGGTGGTCGTATCCGAAAAACGCTGGGTCATCATGCACGAGCTGCGCGGCGAGCCGGAACCCACGCTCGAAGAGCAGATAAGGCGCGTCTCGCCCTGCGACCTGCTCCTGGTCGAGGGACACAAGCGCCATCCTCTGCCCAAGCTCGAAGTCTGGCGCCGGGAAAACGGCAAGCCGCTGCTGCATCCGGAGGACGGGCATATCGTGGCCATCGCCTCCGATACGGTGCTTGAAACCAAGTTGCCGAGATTTGATCTGAACGATCTCGAGGGCATCGGAAACTTCATCCTGAGCTACAACGGATTCAGATGAACAAGGGCCTGCTCAACGTGGACGAAGCGCTCGAGCAGCTGCTCGCAGGCGCGCGCCCGGTCGCCGAAACCGAGACGGTGCCGACCCTATCGGCCACGGGCCGGGTGCTCGCAGCCGCCCAGCGCTCGACGATGAACGTGCCGCCGATGGATAACAGCGCGATGGACGGCTACGCGGTGCGTATCGCCGATCTCCAGCGGCCGGACACGCGGCTGAAGGTGACCCAGAGAATCCAGGCAGGCTCGACGGGCGAGCCGCTCGCTCCCGGGACCGCGGCACGCATTTTCACCGGCGCGCCGATTCCCGTCGGCGCGGATGCCATCGTGATGCAGGAACACTGCGTCGCCGAAGGCGACGTGGTGGTCGTCAAAAAAATTCCCGAGCGGGGAGAATGGATCCGCCTCGCCGGCAGCGATATTCGCACGGGCGGAGAGGTTCTCCCCGCGGGAATTCGCCTGCGCCCCCAGGACACCGGGCTTGCCGCTTCCGTCGGGATCGCTTCGCTTCCCGTCTGCCGGAAGGTG
>DATHJM010000427.1:0-4255 GCA_035489775.1 Burkholderiales bacterium | reverse complement strand
CGTCGGGTCTGCCGACGGCGAACGCAATTCCGAGTCGTCCGAAAAAAAGCAGTTGCTATTTGATAGTGACCAGCTGACTAAGGGATCGCCGGCACGGTCTGCGATCGATCCTTCCAGCACCTTCGTATACTCTCTGCCGGTCGAAATCGCGAGCCGAATCTGGGAATTCCAATACAGCGCGCCGAAAGACGCAGCAATCGGGCGCCTCGACAGCCTCTGGCCTTCAGGGGTGCTTGCCGGCGGCCTGCTCTCGAGCTTTCTGCTGTTCGGTGTGCTTTATTCCTTGTCGTTGTCGCGCGGTCGCGCACTGAAACTCGCCGCTCAGATGACGAAAGATCTGCGCGAAACCGAAGAACGCTTCCGCTTGATCGCCGAGAGTGCTTCCGACCTGATCGTGCTGATCGACCCGCAGGGCCGGCGGATTTACGCGAATCCCGCCTACGGCCGGCTGTTCGGTGACTACCAGGGGCTTGAAGGGACCGATGCGTTTCAGGAGATTCATCCCGAGGACAAGAGACGGGTCCAGAAGGCGTTCTTCGACACCGTCCACGACGGCGAGAACCGGCACGTGGAGTTTCGGTTTCTCCTCCCGGGCGGAGAGATTCGTTGGATCGAGAGCCATCGCAGCGCCGTGTTCGATTCACGCGGCAGTGTTGCGCATATCGTCGCAGTGGCGCGGGACGTCACTGAGCGGCGGCGGCAGGAGGAAACCTTGCGGGCGCGCGACGTTCAGCTCCAGGAGGCGCAGGCGCTCGCCAATCTCGGCAGCTGGGAATGGGACGTGCGGACCAACTCGCGCAGATGGTCGGAGCAGCTCACCAAGATCTTCGGCCTCCGCGACGATCAGGTGCCGCCGACTTTCGACGGCTTTTACACCCTTGTCCATCCGGAGGACCGGGAGCGCACGGCGAAGATTGCGAACGAGGCCCTGCGCGGCGGTGTCGATTATGAATGCCAGTTTCGCATCGTGCGCCCCGACGGGGTCGTCCGCACGGTGCACAATCAGGGTCGCGTGGACCGCGACAAATCGGGCACGCCGGTGCGGATCATCGGCGTTTGCCAGGACATCACCGAGCGCAAGCGCGCCGAGGAAGACCTCCACAGCTACGCCGAACGCCTGAAAATCACTTCCCGGCGCCTGGTCGAGGTCCAGGAGGGGGAACGCAGGCTCCTTGCGAGAGAATTGCACGACCGGGTCGGCCAGAATCTCACCGCGCTCGGCATAAACCTGAGCATCGTCGCAAACGGCCTGCCCGCGGGATCGAAGCCCGAGCTCGCCGCACGGCTCGAGGAATGCAACTCGCTCCTCGAGGGCACGGTGGACGCAATGCGCAACGTCATGGCGGAGCTGCGGCCCCACGCGTTGGACGACTACGGGCTTCCGGCCGCTCTGCGCTCGCTCGCCACGGGCTTTTCGCGCAGAACGGGGATTCAAGTCGCTTTCGAGGGGGACGCTCCGGGGGCCGATCTGCCCAAGCCGGTGGATCTCGCGATGTTCCGGATCGCCCAAGAGGCGCTCAACAACGTCGCCAAGCACTCGAACGCGCAACGCGTCGAAATCGCGATCCGGCGCACGAACGGGCGCGCGACCCTGTCGGTGCGCGACAACGGCATCGGCTTCGATCCGGAGCGAATCGAGAGACCCAGTCCGGATGCCGCCGGCTGGGGACTGCTGATCATGCGGGAGCGGGCTGAGGCGGTCGGGGCCCAGTTCTCGCTGAAGGCCGGCCTCGATGCGGGTGTGCAGGTCCTGGTGGAGTATCACGTCTAAAACGGGGGTGTGACATGACTGTCACGGTAATGCTTGCAGACGATCACGCGGTCGTCCGGGACGGCCTTCGGGCCTTGCTCGAAGTGGGCGACCTGCAGGTGGTTGCGGTTGCCGGTAACGGTCGCGAGGCGGTCGCCGAGGCGCAACGTCTGCGCCCGGACATCGTCATCATGGACATTGCCATGCCGGAGCTCGACGGCGTGGAGGCGACGCGGCGCATCGTCGAGAAGTGTCCGGAGACGCGCGTGCTGATCCTCTCCATGTATCTGAGCGCCGAGCACATCTACCGCGCGCTGCAGGCGGGCGCGCAGGGCTACGTCCTGAAGGAATCGGCGGGCGAAGAAGTGGTGGAGGCGATCCGCGCGCTCCGGGCGGGAAAGCGCTACCTGAGCCATCGGATCACCGAGACGGTGATCGACGACTACCTTCGCGAAGGCGCGAACGTCAGCCCGCTCGACAGCCTCTCCCTGCGCGAGAGGGACGTGCTGCAGCTGGTCGTCGAGGGGCGCACCAACGCCGCAATCGCGCAGGCCCTGTCGCTTTCGCCCAAGACCGTGGAAACCTACCGCGCGCGCATCATGAAGAAGCTCAAAGTCCGCGATACCGTCGAGCTCGTGAAGTTCTCGATGCGGCACGGATTAATTAGCTGATTCACCTCGTTTACAGAAGTTCTCCCCCACAAGCTGGCGTTGTGGCGGAGGCGGCGGGCGGATCGGCTGATTTCTCGCATTTAGCGCGTTTCCCTTACAAGATGTGTCGGGTTTTCCCTATGGACGCCGCCAAGCCGTCTGCTTAGGCTCAAGTCGTCGAAGCAATACGGGGCTAGAAGGGTGGTCCGCGCTGAAATTTCAAGCACTTGCTCGATTTTCACATTCGCCGGCGAGACGCGCTCGCCGCGGGCGTTTGGTTTTTCAATCCTGACGATCGCCAGGGAGGAGATTGCCGATGCCGGGTCGGCCGGGGAAAAGGTCGATGGATAGAACGCCGATCCGGGTGCTGTTCATCGAGGACTCCGAAGCGGATGTAGAGCTTGCGGTGCGCTCGCTCGAGCAGGGCGGGTTCGAGGTCTCGTGGGAGCGCGTCGAGCGCGAAGAGGACCTCAAACGCGTCCTGGGCTCGTCGAAACCGCAGGCGATTCTCTCCGATTTCTCGATGCCGGGCTTCGACGGCGCCGATGCGCTGCGCCTGGTGAAGGTACTCGCCCCGGGGGTCCCGTTCATCTTCCTGTCGGGCACGATCGGCGAGGAGCAGGCGATCGAGGCCATCCGGCTCGGCGCGACCGACTATATCCTGAAGAACAGCATGCGCCGGCTCAGCACGGCCGTAAGACGCGCCCTGTCGGACGCGGGCGAACAGGAGCGCACCCGCGTCGCGGAGGAGGAGCGCGTGCGCCTGGTGCAGATCCTCGAGGCGACCAGCGACTACGTCTGCATGACCGACCCCGCGGGAACGATCACCTATCTGAACGCTGCGGGGCGCAAATTGATCGGCGCGCCGGAAGCGGGAGGCGCAGGCAAGTCGGTGGGCGAGATCTATCCCGCGTGGGCGCGCGAGCTGATCGAGCGCGAAGGAACGCCGGCCGCTTCGCATGCGGGCGTGTGGACCGGCGAGACGGCGATCCTCGGCGCCGACGGGACTGAGATCCCGGTCTCGCAGGTGATCATCGCCCACCGGGGACCGGACAGGGAGATACGCTTCTTCTCGACGATCGCGCGCGACATACGGGAGCGAAAAGCGTACGAAGCGCGCCTGCAGTATCTGGCGAATTACGATCCCCTGACCAGCCTGCCGAACCGCGACCTGCTGGGCGATCGCACCTTGCAGGCGGTTGCGCACGCCCGGCGCGCGAGCCGGCCGGTGGCGCTGCTGGTCCTGAATCTGGACCGCTTCAAGCTGGTCAACGAAAGCTACAGCCACGGGGCGGGCGATACGCTGCTGCGAATGGTCGCCGATCGCCTGCGGAGGGCCGTGCGCGAAGGCGATACCGTGGCGCGCCTCGGCGGAGACGCCTTTGCGGTGCTCGCGAACGATCTGGCGCGTCCGGACGACGTGCTCTCCGTGGTGCGCAAGATCCGCGAGGCGATGCGCTCGCCGTTCCGGCTCGAGGGACGCGACATCCACGTCACGCTGAGCATCGGGGCGAGCGTCTATCCGCGCGACGGCGAAGAGTTCGACATCCTGCTGCGCAACGCCGACGCCGCAATGCACCGCGTCAAGGCCGACGGCCGCAACGGCTTCCAGTTCTACGCCGCAGCCATGACGCGGCAGGCCACCGAGCGGGTCGAATTGGAGAACGAATTGCGGCTCGCGCTGGAGAAAAACCAATTGGAAATTCATTATCAGCCTCAGGTTGTCCTCGGCAACGGGCGCATCGTCGGGGTCGAAGCCCTGATGCGCTGGCGTCACGAGGGGAGGGGATGGATTTCACCGATACAGTTCGTGCCCATCGCGGAGGACTCCCAACTGATCCACCCGCTGGGCCAG
>DATHJM010000426.1:0-3888 GCA_035489775.1 Burkholderiales bacterium | reverse complement strand
TGAGATAGTCCTGCCCGAGTTCGACCATCGCGTGCAGCCGCTGCTCGGCGCCCAGGTCCGGGCGCTCGAGCAGGTTCTTGTGCATGCGAATCGCCCGCTCGGTCTCGCCGCGGCGGCGGAACAGGCTCCCCAGGGCGAAGTGCAGCTCGACCGTCTCCGGGTCGACCTTGACCACCTCGATGAAAGCCTCGATCGCCTTGTCGGGCTGCTCGTTCAACAAAAAATTGAGGCCCTTGAAATACGAGCGCGGCAGTTGCCGCGACTCCCACAGCAGCTGCTTGATGTCGACTCGCGCCGCGAGCCAGCCCAGCCCGAAGAACAGCGCGAACCCGAACAGCCACCAGAGCTCGAAGTTGAAGTCCATGGAGAGTCCGGACCTACGCCTGCGGCGGCAAGGCGCGATCGCCGGGCAGGGTGCGATCCCCCGGCAAGGTGCGATCGCCCGCCGCGCGCAGCTCGCGCTGGAGCTTCTGGATTTCGCGGCGCTGCCCGAGCAGGCGCGACAGGCAGGCGAGAACCCCGATCGCGGCGCCGAAAGCGAAAAACAGGAGCAGGGCCAGGATCATCGGGGCCTCCCAGGTCTGCCCGAGGAAAAAGCGCAGCGTCACCGGGCCGGTGTTCATCAGCGCGAAGGCGAATACCGCGAGGAACAGCAGCGCGCGCAGCAGCCACGACAGTTGAGTGATGAGCTTCATCTAACAGATTGCTGAAGGGGGCACGCCCCCTTCATATCCCCCAAAGCTTGAGGCTGCGGAAAAACGCTTCCCTCTCGGGAAACGTTTTTCAACAGCCTGCCAACCACGGACCCCAAAGCAAAACGGCGGCACGTTGCCGATGCCGCCGCCTGCAACCCGCCGGCCCAGTGTCCTATTTCTGATCGACCCTCTCGCGCAGTTCCTTGCCCGCCTTGAAATGCGGCACGAATTTCTCCGGAACGTGCACCCTCTCGCCCGATTTCGGATTGCGGCCGACTCGCGCCGGCCGGTGATTCAGGCCGAAACTCCCGAAGCCGCGGATCTCGATGCGCTGCCCCTTCACGAGGCTCTGCGTCATCGCGTCCAGGATCATCTTGACGGTGAATTCTGCGTCCTTGGCGACGAGCTGCGAATAACGCGTCGCGAGCCTCGCAATAAGTTCCGACTTGGTCATTCCGTTCCTCGATTACCGTTCCTCGACTACTGCTGCGCGTTCTTGTTGTCCAGTTTCGCCTTGAGCAGCGCGCCCAGGTTGGTGCTTCCCGTGCTGGCGGCGCTTTCGCTCTGGAGCTTGGCCATCGCCTCGTTCTCCTCGGCAAAGTCCTTCTGCTTGATCGAAAGATTGATGGTCCGGTTCTTGCGGTCGACGTTGATGATCATCGCGTTGACGCTGTCGCCTTCCTTCAGGTGGGTGCGGGCGTCCTCGACGCGGTCGCGCGAGATCTCGGAGGCGCGCAGGTAGCCCTCGAGGTCGCCGCCCATCGAGATGACCGCTCCCTTGGCGTCCACCGACTTGACGGTGCCCGAGATAAGCTTGCCCTTCTCGTGGCTGGCGACGAAGTTGTTGAAAGGATCGCCTTCGAGCTGCTTGATCCCGAGCGAAATCCGCTCGCGCTCGACGTCGATCGACAGCACCTGCGCCTCGGTCTCCTCGCCCTTCTTGAAATTGCGCACCGCCTCCTCGCCGGGAAGCGTCCACGACAGGTCCGAGAGGTGCACCAGGCCGTCGATTCCGCCCTGCAGGCCGATGAAGATGCCGAAGTCGGTGATCGACTTGATCTGGCCTTTTACCTTGTCGCCCTTCTTGAAGTTCATCGAGAACTCTTCCCAGGGATTGGGAAGGCACTGCTTCATCCCGAGTGAGATGCGGCGCCGCTCCTCGTCGATCTCGAGGATCATGACCTCGACTTCGTCGCCGAGCGCGACCACTTTCGACGGATGCACGTTCTTGTTGGTCCAGTCCATCTCGGACACGTGCACCAGGCCTTCGATGCCCTGCTCCACCTCGACGAATGCGCCGTAATCGGTCAGGTTGGTCACCTTGCCGAACAGGCGCGTTCCGGTCGGGTAGCGGCGCGAGAGGCCCACCCACGGATCCTCGCCCAGCTGCTTCAAGCCGAGGGAAACGCGGTTCTTCTCGGTGTCGAACTTCAGAACCTTCGCGGTGACCTCGTCGCCCACATTGAGAACTTCCGACGGATGCTTGACACGCCTCCAGGCGAGATCGGTGATATGCAGCAGGCCGTCGATTCCGCCCAGGTCGACGAATGCGCCGTAATCGGTGATGTTCTTGACGATTCCCTTGACGGTCGCGCCTTCCTGCAGGTTTGCGAGCAGCGCCTGGCGCTCCGCGCCTTGCGAGGCTTCGAGCACCGCGCGCCGCGACACGACCACGTTGTTCCTCTTGCGGTCGAGCTTGATGACCTTGAACTCCATCTCCTTCCCCTCGTAGGGGTTGGTGTCCTTGACGGGGCGGATGTCGACCAGCGACCCGGGGAGGAAAGCCCGGATGCCGTTGACCATGACGGTGAGGCCGCCTTTCACCTTGCCGGAGACCATCCCCTTCACCAGCGTTCCGGCCTCGAGCGCTTTTTCCAGGTCGAGCCAGGCCGCGAGGCGCTTCGCCTTGTCGCGCGACAGGCGCGTTTCGCCGTAGCCGTCCTCGAGCGCTTCGATCGCGACGCTGGTGAAATCGCCGGGCTTGACTTCGACTTCGCCCTTCTCGTTCTTGAACTCTTCCAGGGCGATGAAGGATTCGGATTTCAGGCCGGCGTTGACGACGACGTAGTTCATGTCGACGCGGACGACTTCGGCGGTGATCACTTCGCCGGTGCGCATTTCCTTGCGCGTGAGGCTTTCCTCGAAAAGGGCGGCGAAACTTTCCTGGGGATCCTGGGAAGCTACTGCGGGGGCTGCATTCGACATAGACACCTTGCATTCGCCCGCCGTTCAGGACGGGGTTCGTTGATCCACGACAAAAAAGCCAAGCCATTGCGGTGCTTGGCTTCGTGTCACCTGTTCCCCTCGCGGTACCAACCCACAATCCTGGCCGCCGCCTGTTCGGCGCTCATCGACGTCGTGTCGAGGGGCCGCGCTCCGGGGCTTTGCCTGAGAGGCGCTGCGCTGCGCGTCGCATCGCGTGCGTCGCGCTCGCGCAAATCCTGCAAAAGGGCGGCCAGTGTAGCAGCGATTCCTTTCTCTTTCAACTGTTTATACCGACGTTCGGCGCGGGCCTCGAGGCTCGCCGTGAGGAACACTTTGAGCTTTGCATCGGGGAACACGACCGAGCCCATGTCGCGCCCTTCCGCCACCAATCCGGGGGGGCGGCGCAAGTCGCGCTGCCGCACGAGCAGCGCCTGGCGCACCCGGGGGTGCGCCGCGACCAGGGATGCCGCGGCCGAGCACTCCTCGGTGCGAATGGCGTCGGTCACCCGCTCCTCCCCGAGGAAAATATCGTTCCCCTCGAAGCGCGCCGGCAGGCGAGCGGCGACCGCCGCCGCAGCGGCCTCGTCCCGCACGTCGGCGCTCTCGCGCCCCGCGGCGAGCGCGACGAGGCGGTAGAGGGCGCCGCTGTCGAGGTGGTGAAAGCCGAGCGTCTTCGCGACCAGCTGCGCGACCGTCCCCTTCCCCGATGCCGACGGGCCGTCGATCGCGATGACCGGCACCGCGCTCACGCCGGAACCCGCCGGGAAATGCCCGCGAGCACGTCGAAGTACTCGGGGAATGTCTTCCCGACGCAGGCCGGGTTGTTGATCCGGACGCGGATCCCGCCCAGCGCCGCAAGCGAAAACGACATCGCCATCCGGTGATCGTCGTAGGTGTCGATGGTCGCGGCGCGAAGCGCCGCCGGCGGCGTGATCCGCAGCCTGTCCGCTCCCTCTTCGACCGCGGCGCCGAGCTTGCGCAATTCGGT
>DATHJM010000425.1:0-4857 GCA_035489775.1 Burkholderiales bacterium | reverse complement strand
CGTCGGTGCGTCGGGAAATTTCGCCAGCCGCTTTTCGCTCACCTGGGCGAGCACGCGCATGTTGCCGGCGCGGATATGCTCGCCCGCCTCCTCGGGCTCGATCACCATGATGTTCACGTGGCCTCCGAGCAGCGCGGCGATGCGCTCGCCCCCGCCCGGAAACGATATGAAGGCCCAGCGCGCGCCCGTGGATTTCTGCAGGAGCTGCCGCACGACGTTGTCGCGGCTCGTATTCGAGCCTCCCGACTGCTTGAGTTGCCCGGGGTTCTTCTTCGCCGCCTCGATGAACTCGGCGAGCGTCTTGTACGGGGCGTCCGCTTTCACCGCGATCACCGCCGGCTCCAGGACCAGGCGCGCGATCGGGGTCAGGTCGCGCAGCGTGATCTTGGCCTCGGCGCTCACCAGCGGAGTCTGCAGCCAGACCCCGGTGAAAAGGCCGAGCGTGTTCGGGTCGCCCCTCTTCTCGGCGAGATGGGCGGCGGCCACCGCGCCGTTGCCGCCTGGCTTGTTGATCACCTGCAGGCGCACCGGCAGCAGCTTTTCTTTTTCCACCATGATGGCAATCGCGCGCGCGAGCACGTCGCTGCCGCCCCCGGGGCCGGTGTGCACGACCAGGTCGACGGTGCGCGCCGGCTTGAATCCCTGCGCGAACGAAAGCGGCGCGCACAGCAAGGCGAGCAGCGCGATGAGATTCAAACGTGACTTCATCGGATTCCTCCTGAGGTCTTTCAAGAACTTCTAACCCTGCTCGAGCGCCCGCAGGCGCCATGCGTTGAGTTTGCCGAACATCGGAATCAGCAGGACCAGCACCGCCAACGATAGCATCACCGCCGAGATCGGCCTGGACACCAGGATGGCGAGGCTGCCCTCGGACATCATCAGCGACTGGCGCAGCGCCCGTTCCATGCCGGCGCCGAGCGCGAGCCCGAGAATAAGCGGCGCTGCCGGATAATCGAGCTTGCGCATGAGATACCCGAGCAGCCCGAACACCATGAGCAGCGCGAGATCGAACATGCTTCCCGATACGCTGTATACGCCCACCATCGACACCCCCAGGATGAGCGGGTAGAGGGCGTACACCGGCGTCCTCAGCACCTGCGCGAACAGCGGTACGAGCGGCAAGTTGAGGATAAGCAGCATGACGTTGCCGATGTACATGCTCGCCACCAGGCCCCAGAAAAGCGCGGGATGCTCGGGGATGAAAAGCGGGCCGGGCTTGAATCCCCACAGCACCAGCGCGGCGAGCAGGATGGCGGTCGTTCCCGAGCCGGGGATGCCGAGCGTGAGGAGCGGCACCAGCGCGCCGCCGGTCTCCGAGTTGTTGGCGCCCTCGGGGGCCGCAACGCCTTCTATGACGCCCGTTCCGAATTGCTCGCGGCGCGGGGACACCGCTTTTTCCAGGCCGTAGGAAAGAAACGACGCGATGGTCGAGCCTCCGCCCGGCAATGCCCCGACGAGAAAGCCGATCACCGAGCCGTTCAAGAAAGCGAAACGGCAGTCCTTCAGGTCCTGCATCGTCGGCAGCAGATTCTTCAGCCCTTTGGGCACGGGCAGGAGCTGGGTTTCCTCGCGTGCTTCCATGTTCGCGAGCACTTCGGCAAGCGCGAACACGCCGATGGCGACGACGACGAAGTCGATGCCGGATAGCAGCTCCATGTGCCCGAAGGTGAAGCGCGAAGTGCCGCTGAAAAGATCGGTCCCCACGCTCGCGATCCACAGCCCGACGAGCGCGGCGAGCAGCGCCTTCACGATCGAGCGGCCCGCGAGCAGCACCACCAGGGCGAGCCCGAGCGACATCAGCGCGAAATATTCGGGCGAGCTGAACGAGAGCGCGAATTTGGCGATCGGCGGCGCCACCAGCATCAGGCCGAGCACGCCTACCGTTCCGGCGACGAACGAAGCGATCGCGGCGATGCCCAGGGCCGCGCCCGCGCGGCCTTTGCGCGCCATCTGGTAACCGTCCAGGCAGGTCACCACCGATGCCGACTCGCCGGGCACGTTCATCAGGATCGAAGTGGTCGACCCCCCGTACTTGGCCCCGTAATAGATGCCTGCGAGCATGATGATGGCGCCCGCGGGGTTCATGTTGAAGGTCAGCGGCAGCAGCATCGCGATCGTCGCCGGCGGCCCGAGCCCCGGCAGGATCCCGACGACGGTGCCGAGAAGCACGCCGACGAAGCACCAGAACAGGTTGGCCGGCTCCAGCGCGACCGCGAACCCGTTCAGGAGGCCTGCGATGATTTCCACGGCTAGAAACCCAGGAAGCCGGCCGGGAGGGGCACGCCGAGCGCGCGATCGAACACCAAATAGAATCCGGCCGCGCTCGCAACCGCCGTGAGCGCTGCGATTTTAAGCGGCCGGCGGTACATCACCGCGACGATGAAGTAGGTCAGCAGAGCGAAACTGACCACGAAGCCGAGAGGCTTGAAGAGCGCAACCGACGCTGCGAGGGCGAACCATGTCGAGAGCGCCCGGCCGACCCTGATCCATTCGATCGCGTTCCCGCGATCGGACCGCCGCCTCAAGTTCGAGAAGATGAGCAGCGCCGAAAGCCCGAGCATCGCGACGCCGTACCAGAGCGGGAAAAAGCCGGGACCGGGCCCCTCGGGGCCGAGATACTCCCACTGCCGCGCCTGGATGACGATGTAGGCGCCGAGCGCCGCGAGCGCAACGCCCGACCACAGGTCTCCCGAATTGCGGGTTCTGTCCTCCATGCTCCTCCTCCGAAACGGCTGCGGCTATTTTTTTGCGGACTTCTTCTTGTAGCGGCCCTTGGGGACGATCTCGCACACGGTGCCCCCGGGTGCCCGGAACTTCACCGGGACCACCCCGGGGTCGCTGATGATCTTGCAGCCGAAGGCTTTTACTTCTTTTTCGGCCTCCTTCAGGTTGTCCACTTCCACGGCGAAGTGATGGATGCAGGGGCCTTCGCCCGCGGCCTTGGATTCGGCGGACTCGGTGTCCGCGTCGTACTGCATGATCGAAAGATCGATCACCCCGTCGGAAAGGTGGCGCGAGGTATGGTCGCGCACTTTTTGCGTCTTGGATTCCTTGAATCCGAAAACCTTTTCGTAGAACCGGGTGGTGCGCTCCAGGTTGTCGACCTTGAGCGCGATGTGCACGATGCGATTCATGGGCTCTCCAAAAAAGTTCCCTCTCCCTCCGGGAGAGGGCTAGGGGGCGCGCAGCAACGGTCTGAGCATTCTGACGTCTTTCACGTCTTCGAGGTTCCAGACGGTTTCGCAAAGCTTGCGCGAGCGCGCGACACCGGTCACGGGCGCCATCAAGTCGCGGCTCTTCGCCTCGACCTCTTCCCGGCTCATCGGGTTCTCGGGCGTTCCCCGGACGGCCCGCGTATGGTGCCTCAACTCCCGCCCGTCTTTCAACCTGATTTCGACGATTCCTTCCCGGCGCGGCATCGCTCCGGTGAGCGCGTCGTCGCCGACGAGTTGCACGCGGCCCCGCAGATCCAGGATCTTGGCCTCGCGCATACGCTTCATGTCGTGCGAGGACTTGAAAGTCACGCTGCCGTCGGCCAGCATCACGGCGCAAAGATGCTGCATGCAGATGTCGGGCATGTGGCGGTTGTCCGTGGTGTTCGCCCCCAGATGCGCGACGCGCACGACAAGCCGCTCGACCTCGCCTGGGCGTATGCGGTGCGCGCGGATCAATTCCAGCAGCGAATCGAGCGGGGCCTGGATCGGCGAGCCTACCGCCCAGCGCTTGATGTCCGCGTTCATGATCTCGTAGCGCCCGCCGAGCTCGCGCGCGAGCTCCTCCGGGTCCGGCGAGTGCCCGTAGGCGACGAAGAAGCTGCGCTCGCCGGAAAAAACGTCCTCGACGCCGGTGAAGCCGTGCGCGACCATCGCCGCCGCTTGCACGCCGTTGCGCGCGGGCATGCCGCCGAAGTCGAAGGCCTTCTCGATATGCTCTTCGTCGCGCATCCAGCAGGAAATGCCGGAGGCTTGCTGCGCCGCGTAGGAAAGCAGGTGCCGCACGCCGCGCTCGTCCAGCTTCGCGAGCGCGCCCGCTGCGGCCGCCGCCCCGAAGGTCGGCCCGAAGCTGTGCGTCGAATGGCCCGCGGCGCGGAACTGCACCGCGTTCAGCGACTGCGTCAGCCGGCAGCAGACGTCGTAGCCGAGCGCGACCGCGCGAAGCAGCGCGGTGCCGCCCGCACGCTCGCGTTCCGCCATGGCGAACGCCGCCGCGACGACCCCGCACCCCGGGTGCGTCTGCGAGGGCGAATGCGAATCGTCGGTCTCGTCGGCGTGGCCGAGCATGCCGTTCGCGAGCGCCGCGTTGCCCGCCGCCGTCACGATGCGGCTGCCCACGATGGAGGCCTCTTTCGTGCCGCCGAGGGTTTTCGCGAACGAGATCGCGTTTTTTCCCGGTGGCAGCATGGAGCCTGAGACCATTGCGGCGATCGTATCGAGCAGGTGGTGCTTGGTTTTCTCGAGGACCTCGGGCGGGAGCGGCCGGCGCAGCGCACTGGCGATATACGCGCTCAAGGCCAGCATGACCGGGGAAATCTGCGGAGCGGTTTTCAACTTTTTTGAAGTTTTTCGTCTCGATGCGTTCGCCATTTTATGCGATCCGGTTTCGCTGTACGCCTCGAAATGCGTATGATGCCCGCGGGGAGAAGCCATGAGACGCATCGCCGCTGCCTTGTTCATCGCTGTTGCGTTTTCGGGCGGAGCCGCCGCCCAGGCCTGGCCGGAGAAGCCGGTGCGTTTCATCGTCGGCTTCACCCCCGGGGGCCCGAGCGATATCCTGGCGCGCGCTCTCGGCCAGAAGCTCGCCGAGCTGTGGACCCAGCAGGTGGTGATCGAGAATCGCCCCGGAGCCGGCGGCAATATC
>DATHJM010000424.1:0-5911 GCA_035489775.1 Burkholderiales bacterium | reverse complement strand
ATGTTCGTCTCGCTGCCGGGAAACTCCTTTATGAAGTGGGGCCGAAGCATGCCGCCCTTGTTCACGCACAGATTCATGATCTCGCGCTCGTGGCTGCGCACCTCGTCCACCATCCCGCGCAGACTGTCGCACAATTTCTCGATGATGCGCGCAGTGAAGCGGATGTTCATCAACTCGTTGCCGATCTGGTCGCGCACCCTGACGTATTCCTTGCTGCGGTGGCCATGCTCCGCCAGGGCCCGCTTCATTTTCTCGTAGAGGCGGTGGATCTTGGCAAAGCGCGCGAGCGCGTCCTCCTTGAGCTGCAGCAGGGTGGCCGAAAGCGCGGCGCTCTCGTCCTCACCGTCGGTTTCTTCCTCTTCCTCGGGCTCGACATCGTCGGCGAGCTCCTGGATCGGCTCGTCTTTCGCGTTAGGGTCGATCAGCCCGTCGACCAGTTCGTCGATGCGCATCTCGTCGCGGGAAACTCTGCCGGACAGGTCGAGGATTTCTGCGATGGTGGTCGGGCAGGCCGAGATCGCCTGGATCATGTGCTTCAGGCCATCTTCGATCCTCTTCGCGATCTCGATCTCGCCTTCGCGCGTGAGAAGCTCGACCGATCCCATTTCCCGCATGTACATGCGCACCGGGTCGGTTGTCCGGCCGAATTCGGGGTCGACCGTGGAGAGCGCCGCTTCCGCCTCTTCCTCCGCGTCTTCGTCCGGCACTCCTGCCGGCGCGGTCTCGGAAATGAGCAGCGTGTCCGCGTCCGGAGCCTCGTCGTAGACCTGGATGCCCATGTCGTTGAACGTCGAGATGATGGCCTCTATCTGCTCGGCATCCACCATGTCGTCGGGCAGGTGGTCGTTGATCTCGGCGTAGGTGAGGAAGCCCCGCTCTTTTCCGAGCTTGATGAGGTTCTTCAGGCGAGTGCGGCGGGCCTCGGCGTCCTCGGGCCGGGCCTCCGCGCGCAGCAGCAGCGCGCGTTCGGCGTCGGCGTTGCGACGCGGACGGCTGGCCTTGCGCAGTTTGAGGAGCTCCTGCGCCTGGAGCTTGAGCTGGGCCTTGAGTTCCTTTTCCTTCTGCTTGGCAAGGAGCACCGCTTCCTTGGCCTTCGCCTTCTCGAGCGCGGCGAGCTCCTTGGCTTTCGCTTTCTCGCGCGCGGCGAGTTCCTTCGCCTTGGCCTTTTCGCGCGCGATGCGCTCACGCTCCCGCTGTTTTTCTCTGGCGGCCTTCAGGCGCAGCTTCTCCTTCGCGGAACGCTCACGCTTCCTTTGCGCCTCCAGGGCCTTGCGTGAGCGCATCCTCTCCTTTGCAGCCTTGAGCCGCGTGCGCTCCTTCTCCTTCGCGGCTTTCGCCCGGGCCGCAATCACGGCCTTGCGGGCCTTGTCCTTTTCTCGGGCCGCCTTCGCTCGGGACGCTTCCTTCGCCTTCAGCTTGCGCAGCCCTTCCTTCTCCCTGGCCGCCTTGGCACGCGCGAGATCCAGCGCCTTGCGTGCCCGCAGACGCTCTTTCTGCGCCCGCACCCGCTGGGCGGCCTTGACTTTCTGCGCCTTGAGCCTTGCAATGGCTTTAGCGCGGGCCTTTACGTTAAGCTTCTGATTCGCCACGATTTCTCTATCCTCACGGTGTCGAACGGGAACCTGAAATTATAGCATTATTTGTAGGACCCGCCGGGACTCGATTGCGTTCCCGGAGCAGACGAAGCATTTCGGTCTCCTCTTCCGGCGAGCGGTCTTGCTTTAACCGCAGAGCCTCGAACCGCTGATGCCGTCGCTTGTCGTGCAAGAGTACAAGCGCCTCGCGGAAATCCACTTCTATCTGTTCCGGTTCCAGCTTCGTATCCAACAAGGCGGCTTGGCCTGACTCGATCAGTCTTTGGAATTCGGTCCCCTGGAAATGGTCGACGACGATATTCCCTTCCACTCCCGGATTTTCGCGACAGAATTCGGCAACGGCGACGAGACCGCGCGCCTCGGGCGAGCTTTGATCCACCAGCTCCAAAGAAAGTTCCTTCGCGAGCGCCGGCTTGGAAATCAGCCATTGCAGCAGTTTGCGGACTAGGCTCAGAGCCGGGGACTGCGCTCCGCGGTGCGGCCCGGGAGCCGGTGCAGCGAGTCTGGCTTCTGTGAGTTCTTGGGTGAGCTGCACAGCTTGACCCGCGTCCACATATGCCGTGGCTGCGATCATCTGAATAAGTTGCCGCTGCAACGTCCGAGCCGAAATCTGCTTGAGTAGCGGTTTCGCTTCGTGCACAAGCTGCGCGCGCCCCTCGTACGTTTTCAGTTCAACACGCCCCATCAACTCCTCGACAAAGAACTCCGACAGCGGCCGGGCCGTCCCCAGCATTTTCTCGAATGCTTCTTTGCCCTTTTCCCGCACGAAACTGTCGGGGTCGTGTTCTGGCGGCAGGAACAGAAACCGCATCGCCTTGTTGTCGGCAAGATTGGGCAGGCTCACCTCGAGCGCGTGCCAGGCAGCCTTGCGCCCGGCCGCGTCGCCGTCGAAGCAGAAAACGACTTCTTCGGTCTGCCGCAGAAGTTTCTGGATCTGTGTGGCCGAGGTGGCCGTTCCGAGCGTCGCCACGGCGTATTCGACGCTGTGCTGCGCGAGCGCCACGACGTCCATATAGCCTTCGACCACGATCGCGCGGCCTGCCGCGCGGATCGCCGACCTCGCCTGGGCAAGGCCGTAGAGCTCGCGTCCCTTCTCGAAAAGCGGGGTCTCCGGTGAATTCAGGTATTTCGGCTCCCCATCGCCCAGCACGCGGCCCCCGAAGGCGATCACCGAGCCGCGCTGGTTGAGGATGGGGAACATGATGCGGTCGCGAAACCGGTCATAACGCCGTCCCCCGCCCTCCGGGTCGATCACGAGCCCTGCGTCTTTCAGCGCTTTGTCGGCATAGCTCGGAAAAACGCTCTCCAGGCTCTGCCAACCCTCGGGCGCATAGCCGATTCCGAAGCGCGCGGCGATTTTTCCGGTCAAGCCGCGGCCCCTGAGGTATTCGATGGCGTTCGGCGCTGTCTTCAACTGCTCGCGATAGTAATCGCAAGCGCGCTTCATGATCTCGTACAGATCCGGTCCGCCTTCGGGTTTCTTGGCGCGCGGCTCGAACTCGGGCATCTTCATGCCGACCGATTCCGCCAGATCCTTTACGGCTTCGACATAGCCAAGGCCCTGGTATTCGATCAGGAAGGAGATGGCGTTTCCGTGCACACCGCAGCCGAAGCAGTGATAGAACTGCTTGGTCGGACTGACCGTAAACGAGGGCGTCTTCTCGGTGTGGAACGGGCAGCAGGCAGAATAGTTCGCCCCGCCCTTCTTCAGCGGGACGTAGCGCTCGATCACGTCGACGATATCGACGCGATGGAGCAGTTCTTGCTTGAAGGAATCCGGTATCACGACCGGAATGCGCTCTGATGGAGCGCCGCGCCAGCAAGCGCGGCGCGATGAATGGGCCCCCGGGGCCCGTCCCTATTCACCATCTTTCCTTTATAGGCGAAATTTTCGGAAGCGCAAGCCGCAAGCGCAAGATTGTTCTCAGCCGGCAAGCTTCGATTTCACCAGCGACGATACTTTTCCCATGTCGGCGCGCCCCGCGAGCTTGCCTTTCAATGCCCCCATGACTTTGCCCATGTCGGCCGCGCCCTTTGCGCCCGTCTGCGCGATTGCCGCGGAGACCTCCTCCGCAATCTCGGCGTCGGTCAGCTGCTTGGGCAGGTAGCCCGAGAGAAGATTCAACTCGAAGGTCTCGCCGTCGACGAGGTCCTTGCGGTTGGCCGCCTGGAACTGTGTAATGGAGTCGCGGCGTTGCTTGATCATCTTCTCGATGACCGCTACGACCTCGGCGTCGGAAAGCTCTTTCCTCTCGTCGACTTCGCGCTGTTTGATCGCGGCGAGCAACAGGCGTATGGCCGACAGGCGCTGCGGCTCTCTCGCTTTCATGGCCGCCTTCATGTCTTCGCTGATGCCTGCCTTTAGAGACATACGCGGGGTTTCCTCGAAGGTAGGGTTCCGCAAAAATGAAACGGCGCGATGAGCGGCTCTATCCACTCAATCGCGCCGGGTCGCTCCGGCACCAGCGCCGTCCGGATCAATAAAGTTTCGGCGGCAGCGTCTGGTTTCGCAGGCGCTTGTAGTGCCGCTTGACGGCGGCGGCGAGCTTTCTCTTGCGGTAGGCCGTGGGCTTTTCGTAGAACTCGCGGGCGCGCAGTTCGGTGAGAAGCCCGGTCTTTTCCACGGTCCGCTTGAAGCGGCGCAACGCCACCTCGAAGGGTTCGTTTTCCTTGACGCGTACGGTCGGCATGCAGGCTTGATCCCAAGGCAATGTTGCAGTAAGGGTGCGAATTCTAGACTTTTTCGGGCCGAGACGCCAGCGCGTGCCCTATCTACCAAGCTTGCCGGTCAGCCCCAGGATCCGTAATTCCTGTCCGACGGCTGCCGCGCGCAGGTCGACTTCTGTCAGGCGCGCGTCCAGCCGCGAGCGCGCAGCGTCGATCAATTCCAGCAGGGATCCACGTCCGAGCCGGTAGGCGTCTTCGGCCATCTGTTTGAGCGCCGGGACGCGCTCGCCGACATTCCGCCGGAACCGCTCGAGGGCCGCTTGCCGCAGTGCGAGCCCGTCAACCAGCCGCCGCAATTCCACATCGGCCTCGGATTCGATCGCCTCACGGCGTCTCTGCGCAGCCCGAAGGTCGGCAGCAGCCTTGGCCATCAAGCCGCGCCGGGCATCGGATAGCGGGATTTCGGTGGACAGGCCGACAAAATTGGAGGCACCAAATGGATCGCCGGTCCATGTCCTGCCTACGCTCAGCACCGGCACCGGCCAGCGCTCGCGCTCGGTACGCGTGAGCGCCGCCTGCGCCGCTTCTTCCTCGCGCCGCGCCGCGATGATCTGCGGGTTACTTGATATCAGGGACTCTCGCCATTCGGCAGCGCTGGTCGGCAGGCCGGCGGGTACGGGGGGCCCGCTCGCGCCGGGGCGCCAACCCGGCGCCCCAAGCAGCGCCGCCAACCCCGCCGATTTATCGGCCAGGTCCGCGCGCGCATCTGCAAGCCGCGCATTTACTCCGGCGAGCTCGACCTCGACCCGTGTAAGGTCGTAGCGGCTTGCCGCGCCACTGTTCAGGCGTCCGGAGACGATCGCGACAACGCGCTCCACTTCTGCGACCGACTCGTCAAGCATCGAAGCTTTTTCCTGGGCAGCCTGAAGCCCGACAAACAGGTCGGCGGCCCGCAGTGCGAGTTCGTTTCCAGCCAGCCCGACGCGGGCGCGTGTTGCGAGGAGCCCCTGCTCGGCAGCTTCGATCCGCGCGCCGCGCTGGCCACCAATCAGCAGCGGCAAATCCACGGTCGCCTGCTGCTGCTGGCTGCCATCGAACATGGTTTTCGCTCCACCCGATGGAGCGAAACGCCCGTAGGAGACCGTGGGATTTGGAAACGCCCCGGCGGAGATTCGTTCCGCCTCGGCTGTGTCGATTGCCGTTTGCTCAACGGCGAGCCTGGGGCTGCGCTCCGCCACCAGACGCAGCAGGACTGGCAGCGTAAGGCGCTCGGGAAGCGCCGATGCCGGTTCCTGCGCCCGGAGGGATGTTGCCGACAGCGTCGTGACAGCCAAAAGTATCGCGATCCGTCGATGGCTCATGGCTTGTCCTCTATCTGCTCGTCGTCTTCCTCCGGCTTCGTCAAACGCCGCGGGGTGATGTAGCTGTATATTATCGGCAGCAGCCACAGCGCGATCGCGAGTGTGGTCAGCATCCCTCCCACCACCACCAGGGCGAAAGGCCGCTGTGTTTCGCTCCCCACTCCAGACCCCAGCGCCATAGGCAGCAGCCCGACGAGAGCGAGCAGCGATGCCATGAGTACCGGTCGCAGGCGCTCGCTCGCGCCCTCGATCAATGCCGGCCCCAGGTCCTCACCGCTTCTCCGCCGT
>DATHJM010000423.1:0-6381 GCA_035489775.1 Burkholderiales bacterium | reverse complement strand
GGTTGCAAGCGGTTTTTCGATCAGGAGCGGCAGCTTGCGCTCCACCGCGGCGAGAATCGGGTCGACGTGCAGGTGCTCGTCGGTCGCGACGATCGCGGCCGTCACCTCGGGGCGCGCGAGCAGCTTGCGGTAGTCGTCGGTCACGAAGTCCGCATGGATTTTTTCCCCGACGAGCTTTGCACGATCCGCCTTGATCTCGGCGAGTCCGATGAAATCGACCTGCGGGTGGCGCGCCGCGACCTCGCCGCGAAACAGGCCGACCCGCCCTCCTCCGATGATCGCGAGGCCGATACGCTTGGGATTCTTCTTTGGCATTTCAATGATAGACCCTTGAAAGACTCATCACCCGGTGCGGTCGCGATTCATTCGGGGTCGGGCTGGGTGATGAGTCTTTCAAGGGCCCGGTTTTCGTGACTACGTAGCGCTCACGCTGCCGCGCGCACGTTCTTCGCCGTTTTTAGCGGCAACGAGACGGGTTCGTTCTTCTCGGCCGAGATATCCGCCGCCATGTAGATCTCCATCACCATGCGCGCGTGCTCGGGCGTCACCATGACCGGCCGGTCGTACGCCACCGCCTCGAGAAAGTGGATCGTTTCCGCGGCCATGGGACCGGCATACGTGTGATCGACGCGTTCTCCCGGCATGGTCGACATCGGCAGCTGCATGCCTTTGCTCACCGTGTTCAGTACGACATCGCGGTGGCTGTCGTCGACGAGCAGAGCGCCCTCGGTCCCGATCATTTCGATCCAGGTCGTGGAAAAATTCGGGTAGCCGAGCGGCAGGCTCCAGCCGCCGCCGACGACCAGCGACAAGCCGCTGTCCATCGTGACCATGACCCACTGCGTGTCGGGAATCTGCGAGCCCGCCGGCGCCTGCATCTGCATCGCGCCATAGTTGACCTGCGAGTACACGCGCACCGGCTTCGCGGGCTCCAGGCACCAGAGCACGAAATCCAGATCGTGCGTGCATTCCATCGCGGCGGGCGAAAGCTTGACGCGCCCGCTGATTTTCTGGCCCAGGCCGCGCGTGATGTGACGGGAGACGAGTGCGCTCACCGGCTTGCCGATGGTGCCGTTGCGGATCGACTTCCTGACATAGGCGAACTTGGGGTTGAAGCGCTGCGAGTATCCGATGGTGAATTTCAGCTTGTTCTTCCGGGCAAGCGCGATCAATTCATCCGCTTCGGAAAGCTCCAGCCCTATCGGCTTTTCCAGGAACACGTGCTTCCCGGCCGCAAGCCAGTCGCGCGCCATCGGATAATGGGTCGTTTCCGGTGTTGCGGAAATGTAGACTGCCTCGATTTCGCCCATCTTCAACAGCTCGCGGTAGTCGGTCACCGCGGTCTTCGCACCGGTCGCCTTGGCCACCTCGGCGAGCCGTTCGGGGCGGATCTCCGCGATATGCAGGCTCTTCGTCAGCGCATGCGCCGCGCACGTTTCGGCGCGGATGCCTCCGCACCAACCGGTTCCGACTATAGCCACCCCGATCTGCTTCATGGACTCCTCCTTCGAATCTCGCCTATTATCGCCTGATCTTGAGCAGACGGGCAGCATTGCCTCCCATTATCCTTTCCTTCTCCGCCGACGGGAGCCGCGGCACGCTGTTGATCAGGCCGACCGGGTCTTCCTCGCCCATGTCGAAGGGATAGTCCGTGCCGAGCAGCACTTGCGCCGCGCCGAACTTGTCGATCAGGTTGCGCAGCATCTCGGGATCGAACGTGATCGTGTCGAAAAAGAACTTCTTGAGATAGCTCGTCGGCGGCTTCTTGATCACGGTGCGGCAATCGGGGCGCGCGCGCCAGGCGTGATCCATCCGCGCCCAGTAGTGCGCGAGAAATCCGCCAGCGTGGGGAAGCACCACCTTGAGGCCGGGATGCCTCTCCATCACCCCGTCGAATATCAAGCGGCTGGTCCCTATCGTCGTGTCCAGCGGATTGCCGATCACGTTGTTGAAATAGTGATCCATCAGGCGCTCGCCCTGGGTGAAGCCGGTCGGATGCATGAAGATCACGATGTCCAGCTCGCGCGCCTTGGCAAAGAATTTCTCCAGATTCAGGCGCGAGTCGGTCAGGTCCAGGCCATTGACGTTGGGATTGATTTCCACGCCGCGCAGGCCCAGCTCTTTCACGCAGCGCTCGAGCTCGATCACCGCGAGATCGACGTTCTGCAGCGGCACGGTGCCCAGTGCGACGAAGCGCTCGGGCCACTTGCCGACGATCTCGGCAAGCCGGTCGTTGATCATCCGCGATACCTCGACGCCGAGGCCGGGCTCGGTCCAGTAGTAGGTCTGCTGTGGCGCGGGCGACACCGCCTGGATGTCGATGCCCATGCGGTCCATGTCCTTCAACCTCAGCTCGATGGTGGAGAGCTTCGGCCCGCGGTCCTGCATCTGCCTGACGTTGACTTCGCGCGTCAGCGCATTGGCGAACTTGATCTGGGGCTCGTACTGCGTCGGATTCAGGTGCGCCACCTTCGCCGCGGCATCCCGGTTCAGGAAATGGCAATGGATATCGACGCGCAGGCTGCGCCCCTTCTTGTCGCGGACGAGCTTCCTCGAGACCGGGCGCTTGCGCGCCCGCGCTGCCGCGGCTGAGCCTTTGCGTGGAGCGAAGCGGTGCTCATGCCGCACATCGGTGCAGGCGGGGGTCGTGCAGGTGAACATCATGTCAGTCGTTCCTCTCTTCAGATCGATTGGTCAAAACACTCCGAGTTGCTGCGTGATCAAAGCCTGGTCGTTTCGCACCTGGCCGGCGCTTCCGCTGAACACGACGCGCCCGGTATTGAGGATCACGACCTCGTCGGCGAGGTCGAGGGCGAGCTTGATGTTCTGCTCGACCAGAAGAATCGACTGGCCTTCCTGCTTCAGGCGCGCTATGGTGCGGCCGACCTCCGCGACGATCAGCGGCGCAAGGCCTTCGGAAGGCTCGTCCATCAGCAGTACGCGCGGATTTCCCATGAGCGCGCGGCCGATCGCCAGCATCTGCTGCTCGCCCCCGGAGAGCGAGCCGGCCGCCTGTTGCAGGCGATCTTTCAGACGGGGAAACAACTCGATCACCCGCTCCAGGGTCCACGGCGCTGCGACGCCCCTGCGCTTCTGCCTCGAGACGGCCAGATTTTCCTGCACCGTCAGGCTGGGAAAGATCCGCCGGCCCTGGGGCACGAAGCCGACGCCCTTTCGCGAAATCGTCTCGGGCGCGAGCCTTCCGATCGCCTCTCCGAACAGGCGGATCTCGCCCGATCGCGGCGGCAGGAAGCCGATGATCGCGCTCATGCAAGTTGTCTTGCCGGCACCGTTCCTGCCCAGCAGCGCCAGTACTCGGCCGGCGTTCAGATTGAACGACACCTGGTGCAGAACATGGCTCTCGCCGTAGAGCGCGTCGATACCTGAAAGCGAAAGGGCTTCAGTTGATAAGGAAGTATTCATCTGTAGGGAATATACAAGGGGGTGTGCCGCCTTGTTCGATCAATCTCCGAGATAAACCTCGCGTGTCTTCGGATCGGCGACCACCTCTGCGCGGCTGCCCTCTATGATGATGCTGCCGTAGTGCAGCACGGTGATTCTCTCGGCGAGGTCGAGAGCGGTGTCCATGTCGTGCTCGATCATGACCACGGTCACTTCCCGCGGGATGCCCGCGATCAGCTCCTTCATCGCGGCGCGTTCCTCGTGCGACAGCCCCGCGAACGGCTCGTCGAGGAGCAGTAACCTGGGCTTTTGCGCCAGCGCCATGGCGACTTCGAGGCGGCGCTTCTCCCCGTAGGAAACGACGCCGATCAGACGTTCCGCAAGATGCTCCAGGCCCACCCGTCCGAGCACGCGCCGCGCTTCCTCGTTCAACTCGGAATGCCGGGCGAGCGGCCTGAACGCGTCCCAGCGCGATTTCGACAATCCGAGCAGCGACAGCACCAGGTTGTGCTCGAGCGAGTCGTTGGGAAAAAGCGTGATGATCTGGTAGGTGCGCGCGAGCCCCCGGTGGGCGCGCTGGTGCGGCTTCAGGCGCGACACTTCGTCGCCGAACAGGTGAATCGCCCCGGAATCGCGGCGCAGATCCCCCGTGATCAGATTGAACAGCGTCGTCTTCCCCGCTCCGTTCGGCCCGATGATAAGCCGTCGCTCGCCCGGCGCGACCTCGAGAGATACCCCGTTCATGGCGGGCAGGCCGCCGAAGGACTTCCTCAGATCCCGGAGCTGCAAGGCGGGCGTCATCGGGGGCGCCTCCACGTGCTCATCGCACGCCCAAAGAGGCGGCGCACTCCGGGCACGACGCCCTCGGGCATGAAGATCACGATGAAGACGAATACGAATCCGAGCAGCATGTTCCAGCGCTCGATATAGGCGGAAACGTAATTCTTGAGGAATATCACGATCGCCGCACCCACGATCGGTCCGCCCAGCGTTCCGGACCCCCCCGCGATCACCCCCAGCAGCGCTTCGGCGGAACTGGTGAGGGAGAGTGACGCCGGATGAATGTACTTGTTGTAGTACACGAACAGGAGTCCCGATACCGCACCCCAGAATCCGGAATAGACGAAGGTGATCCAGCGGATCAGCCAGACGTCGTGACCGAGCGCGCTCATGCGGCGCGACTGGTCGCGTGCCCCCCGCAGGGCGGCGCCAAACGGCGACGCGACGAATATCGCCATGAGCCAGATCGCCACTGCGGTGATCGCCAGAGCGAAATAGTAAAAAGAGGCCGCATCGTCCAAGCTGATGCCGAAAGGCGCGGGCCGGGTCAATCCCCGCAAACCATTGTCACCGTCCGTGACCGAAACCCAGCGGTACGCCGTGCCCCAAAGCACCTGGGAGAGGGCAAGGGTCAGCATAAGAAATCCCAGCCCCGTGGCGCGCAGCGAGATCCAGCCGAACACGCAGGCGATCAGCGTGGTGCCAAGCAGCGCCGCCGGCGCAGTCATCCAGTGTCCCAGGCCGAGCTTCAGGGACATCCACGCCGACAAGTACGCGGCCAGTCCCAGCCAGGACGCGTGACCCAGCGACGGGAGCCCACCATAGCCGACCAGCAAATTGAGGCTCGCTGCGAAAATCGCCGCGATGAAGATCTGGCTGGTGAGATTGATGTAGTACTCGCCGCCCACCAGCGGAAGCCCGACGAGCGCCGCCGCCAGCACGACCCAGCCGGCTTTCTTCATACGGATTGGCGTCCGAAAAGGCCCGTTGGCCGGAATGCGATCACCACGATCATCGGCAGGAACAGGATCACATAGGCGAGATCCGGAAGGAGCGCCGTGCCGAAGGTGTAGATCGCACCGATCAGGAAACTTCCAACGAAGGCGCCGAGCAGGCTGCCGACTCCACCGAGCATGACCACGATAAGGGCCAGGGGCAGCATATCCGCATCCAACCCCGGGTAAGCCGACATTATGGGTCCGCCGATAATGCCGCCCGCCCCGGCGAGCCCCGCGCCAAGGCAAAACACGGCCGTGAACAGCCACGACACCGGGATGCCGACCGCGCGCGCCATCTGCATGTCGTCGACGCCGGCGCGGATCATTGCGCCGATCCGGGTCCGGTCCATCAGAAGGTACAAGGCGAGCGCCGTTGCGACCGCAATGACGACTACGACCAGCCGATAGGTCGGAAACGCCACGCCCCCGACGAAAATGGGCTGCTGCAACGCGCGCGGCGTCGGTACGGGAATCGGATCGCCCCCCCACACCATGAGGCACAAGTCCGCAATGATGAACGAAATTCCCAGGGTGACGAGCACCTGGCCCAGCGCGTTGCCCGACAGAGCGCGCAGAATCAGGCGCTCGACCAATCCTCCGAACACCGCGATGATCGCGCCGCCGATGATCGCTGCAAGCCAGAGATTGGGAACGTATTTCAGGACTGAGATGCCGACGTAGGCCCCGAGCATGTAAAGAGAGCCGTGGGTCAGATTCGCGATGCGCATCAGCCCGAAGATGAGCGAGAAGCCCGCTGCGAGAAGGAACAGCAGCCCGCCCAGGGCAAGGCTGTTCAGGGTCTGGATGATCCAATACTGCATAAAAGCGCGGGGCCGGAAATTCCGGCCCCGCTTTTTGCCTTCAGAAGTTCACGACTCCAGGTTCTTGGCAGGCGGCCAGTCGCGCGAATACACCGGATTCTTCAGGAACTCCTCCGGCTTGTAGGTCCAGAACTGACTCACGTTCGGATACGTATGAATCACCCGGTTGACCAGACGCCCGTCCTTGCGCTCGACCTTGCGGATGTAGACGCTGCCGACCACGTTGCCGTATTTGTCGAACGCAACCGGTCCCCGCGCCGTGTCGACCCTGATAGCACGCACCGCCTTCATGAAAGCCGGCTTGTCCTCGATCTTCCCCTTGATGGCGTTCAGGGTAGCCTCGAGCACCGCGGCTTCGACGTACGTGGCCGCCGCGTAAA
>DATHJM010000422.1:0-4638 GCA_035489775.1 Burkholderiales bacterium | reverse complement strand
AGCACGCCGACCCGCCCCTCGGCGCGCCACTGGAAATGTTCCGGCCGGTATCCCGCGAGTCCGGTTTCCTTCATGCGCCGTCCTTTCGTTCCGTGATCTCGAGCGCGTGGCTTTTCACCCTGGCGAGCAGGCGGAACAGCTCGGCGTGCTCCTTGCGGCTCAAACCGGAGAGCACCGAGATGATCCATTCCTCGTGCGCCCGCGCCATCTTGCCGAAGACTTCGTATCCGCCGCGGGTGAGCCGCACGCGGAAAGCGCGGCGGTCGCCCGGCTCGGGCAGGCGCTCGACCAGTCTTTCAGTCACCAGCTGGTCGACGATGCCGGTCACGCTGCCGCCGGTCACCATCAAGTGGTGCGAGAGCTCCTTCATCTTGAGGCCCTCGGGATAGCGCTCGAGCCGCGACATCAGGTCGAAGCGCGGCAGCGTCGTCGCAAAGCGCATTCGCAGCAGGTTGCGCATGTGGCGCTCGAGCAGCTGGGTACAGGTGAGGAGCCGCAGCCAGAGACGCAGTGCGCGATGGTCGTCGGCCCGCGCGCTCGTCTCGCGGTCGGCGCGGCGTACCCGGGGCCCGTTGGAAGGGTCGATCGCAGTGACGCGAAGCAAGTGCTTTGACCTTCAATAGATTAAGCCTAAAGTATTTTAGGCCGGCCCGCCCTCTTTGTCACGCTGCACCGCCGCACCGCGGTCCGGGACGACCCTGGCAGCTTGACTTCCAGTTGCCCCGCACATATGGTCTGCCTTCTCACCAGCGTCAGGAGACCGCAATCATGACCAGGTACCTGCTTGCACTCGTTTGGGCCGTCGCGGGATGGCTCCCGCTGCCGGCGCACGCAGCCGACAAGGTGAAGATCGGCTTCATCAGCACGCTCTCGGGCCCGAGTGCCGCGCTCGGCGTCGACATCCGCGATGCTTTCCTGCTCGCGGTGAAGTTGAACGGGGGAAGGCTCGGCGGCCTGCCCGCCGAGGTGATCGTGGGCGACGACCAGTTCAAGCCCGATGTCGGAAGGCAGCTGGCGGAGAAGAACATCAAGCTCGACAAGGTGGACTTCCTCACCGGGTTCGTGTTCTCCAACATCATGCTCGCGTCCGTGCCGGTGGCGTTCGAGAACAAGGTCATCTACGTGAGCCCGAATGCCGCGCCCTCGCCGCTCGCCGGCAAGCAGTGCAACCCGTATTTCTTCGCGGCGTCATGGCCGAACGACGCCTATCACGAGGCCGCGGGACAGTATGCAACGACCAAGGGCTACCAGGCTGTTTACATGCTCGCGCCCAATTACCAGGCGGGCAAGGACTCGCTCGAGGGCTTCAAGCGCTTCTACAAGGGCAAGGTCGCGGGCGAGGTGTATACGCAGCTGGGGCAGCTCGACTACTCCGCCGAGCTCGCGCAGGTGCGCGCGGCGAAGCCCGAGGCGGTGTACATCTTCCTTCCGGGCGGCATGGGCGTGAACTTCATCAAGCAGTTCGTCGCCGCCGGACTTTCGAAAGACATGCAGCTCATCACGCCCGGATTCTCCTCCGACCAGGACATCATCCGCGCGGTGGGCGACCCCATGCTCGGCATCTTCGACGCGGCGCACTGGGCGCTCGACCTGGACAACGCCGCCAACAAGAAATTCGTCGCCGAGTTCGAGAAGGAGTACAAGCGCCTGCCTACGGTGTACGCCTCGCAGGGCTACGACACCGCGCTCCTCATCGATTCCGCCGTGCGCGAAGTGAAGGGCAGGGTCGAGAACACGGAAGGCCTGCGCCAGGCGCTCAAGTCGGCGAAGTTCCAGTCGGTGCGCGGCCCGTTCAGGTTCAACCGCAACCAGTATCCGATCCAGAACTATTATCTTCGCGTAGTGGGCAAGGACTCCCAGGGGCGCCTGGTCAACAAGACCATGGGGACGATATTCAAGGACCGCGGCGATGCCTATGTTCAAGAATGTCCTATGAAATAGGAAATTCTTGAAAGAAAATAAGGGGGCGTTGATCGCTCCCTTTTTATTTCATGTCCTGGATCCTGATCGTCGAGCAGGCGCTGAACGGGCTGCAGTTCGGCCTGATGCTGTTCCTGCTCGCCGCGGGACTCACGCTCGTGTTCGGCATCATGGACATGATCAACCTCGCCCACGGCTCGCTTTACATGCTCGGGGCGTTCCTCGCCGCGACGCTGGTCCAGGCGACCGGATCGTTCGCGGCCGGGGTGCTGCTGGCGATTCCGGCGACCGCGATTCTCGGCATGCTGCTCGAGGTGTCGGTATTGCGCACGCTCTACTCGCGCGACCACCTGTCGCAGGTGCTCGCGACCTTCGCGCTCATCCTCATCTTCAACGAGGCGGTACGCATCGTCTGGGGGCCGGACATGCCGCTGCCGATGCCCGCGGCGCTCTCCGGGCCCGTGCAGTTGCTCCCGGGAATGTACTACTCGGCCTACCGGCTCCTCATCATCGGAGTAGGCGCCGTCGTGGCGGCACTCCTGTACCTGCTCGTGGCGCGCACGCGGATCGGCATGCTGGTGCGCGCGGGTGCGTCCAACCGCGAGATGGCGCTCGCGATGGGGGTCAATATCCGCTGGCTCTTCACCCTGTTGTTCGGAGTGGGTGCAGGCTTGTGCGCGGTGGCGGGCGCGCTGCTCGGACCGCTCCTCGCGGTGCAAGTCGGGATGGGAGAGAACATCCTCATCCTCGCCTTCGTCGTGATCGTCATCGGCGGCATCGGCTCCATACGCGGCGCTCTCGTAGGGTCCCTGCTGGTCGGGATCGTCGACACCATCGGGCGCGCCTTCCTGCCGATCCTGTTCGGCGTATTCTTCCAACCGAGGGTGGCGAGCGCCGCCGGGCCGGCGATCGCTTCGGTGCTCGTCTACGTGCTGATGGCCGTGGTGCTGTCCTTCAGGCCGCAGGGACTCTTCCCTGCGCGCGGGTAGCGATGCGCCGCGCCGCGCCGTGGATCGTCCTGGCACTGGCTCTCGCCTTTCCGCTGGCGATGCAGGCGGAACACCAGAACTACTACCTGAGCTTTGCCAGCCGGATCTTCGTCTACGCTCTTGCCGCGACCAGCCTCAACCTGATCCTGGGCTACGGCGGCATGATCTCCTTCGGCCACGCCGCCTTCGTCGGCACCGGCGCCTACGTCTCCAGCATCCTGCTGTCGGAAGGCGTCGCGAGCGCGTGGATCGGCTGGCCGGCAGCGATTGCGGCTTCCGCCCTCGCCGCGCTCGCGATCGGCGCGGTATCGCTGCGTACCCGCGGCGCGTACTTCATCATGATCACGCTCGCCTTCGCGCAGATGATGTTCTTCCTCGTGAACTCGATGAAGGCCTACGGGGGCGACGAGGGCCTGAGCCTGCGGGAGCGCGCCTCGGTGGGACTGGGCGTCGATCTGGGCAGCGACGTTGCGTTCTACTACACCGCGCTCGCCGCGCTGGCAGCCGGCCTTTACGGTTTGCATCGGCTCGTGCATTCGCGCTTCGGGCGCGTGATCCAGGCGATCCGCGAAAACGAGGAACGCGCCGAGGCGATCGGCTATCCGGTGTACCGCCACAAGCTCGCGTGCTTCGTCATCGCCGGTGCGGCGGGCGGCCTTGCCGGCGTGCTGCTCGCGAGCCACGGCAAGTACGTCAACCCGAGCGTGCTGCACTGGACGCACTCGGGGACGCTCATGGTGATGGTGATCCTCGGCGGGGTGGGGAAGCTCTGGGGCGGGGTGATCGGCGCGGCGGCGCTGCTCGGTCTGGAGGACCTGGTCGCCAACCACCGGGTGGAGTGGCTCGCCGCGATATTCCCGAATTACCAGCAGCACGCAAGTCTGGGGGTCGGCACCGTGCTCCTTGCGATCGTGCTGTTCGCCCCGCAGGGCATTGCGGGCATGCTCGCGCGGAAGAAGCATGCTTGAGCTGAAGAACGTCTCGAAACGCTTTGGCGGCGTGGTCGCCACCGACGACATCACGCTCGGCGTGCAGCGCGGCGAAGTGCACGCCCTGATCGGCCCGAACGGCGCCGGCAAGACCACCTTGATCGGCCAGATTTCCGGCAGCCTCGGCAGCGACAGCGGCTCGATACTTTTCGAAGGGTCCGACATCACGCGCGACGCGCAGCACGAGCGGGTGCGCGCAGGCCTCGCCCGCAGCTACCAGATCACCAGCTTGTTCAAGCGCTTTACCGTGCTCGACAACCTCGCGCTGGCGGTGCAGGCGGGAAGCGGCTCGAGCTTCTCTTTCTGGCGGCCGGTCTCGGCGGAGGCGCTGCTTTTCGATGAAGCCCGGGCCATCGCCGGCGAAATCGGGCTCGCCGGGCGAGAGACTGCGGTTGCCATGACTCTCGCGCACGGCGAGCAGCGCGCCCTCGAAGTGGGCCTGGCGCTCGCCACCCGCCCCCGGCTGGTGCTCCTCGACGAGCCGATGGCGGGTATGGGACCGGAAGAATCAGAAAACATGATTGCGCTCCTCGAGCGCATCCGCACGCGCGTCACGGTGCTGCTGGTCGAGCACGACATGGACGCGGTGTTCCGCCTCGCCGACCGCATCTCGGTGCTCGTGTCGGGGCGCGTGATCGCGAGCGGCGCACCCGCGGCGATCCGCGCCCATCCCGAAGTCAGGAAAGCCTATCTCGGGGAGGATGCGAACTCGTGAGCGTGCTGCTGCAGGTGGAGAAGCT
>DATHJM010000421.1:0-3897 GCA_035489775.1 Burkholderiales bacterium | reverse complement strand
GTCCTGTACGAACGACTGGTCGATCTTGAGCGTGTCGATCGGGAAACGCCGCAGATAGCTCAGGCTGGAATAGCCGGTGCCGAAGTCGTCGACGGCTATCTGCACGCCGAGGTCCTTGAGCGCGTGCAGGATCGCCATCGTCATGTCCGTGTCCTGCATGAGCACGCTTTCGGTCAGCTCGAGCTCGAGCCGGCGCGGGTCCAGGCGGGTGTCGTCGAGGATGGCACGGACGCCGGCGAGAAAATCCTTGTTGTGGAACTCGACCGCCGAGACGTTGACCGCGATCTGCTCCAGGTCGAGACCGGCTTTCAGCCAGGCTGCGGTCTGGCGGCAGGCTTCGCGCAGCACCCATTTGCCGATCGGCAGGATCAGGCCGCAGTCTTCGGCGATGCTCACGAACTGCGCCGGCCGGACGAGACTGCGATCGGCCTGCTGCAGGCGCAGAAGGGCCTCGACGCCGGTAATGGAGCCGGTCTCGAGATTCACCTTCGGCTGGTAATGCAGCACCAGGCCGCGCTGCTCGAGCGCACGGTGCAGCGCCTCCTCGACGGCTCGCCGCGCGACCGCATGGGCATTCATGTCCGGAGTGAACGTCTGGTAGTTGTTGCGTCCGCTTTTCTTGGCGTGATACATCGCGGTGTCGGCGTTCCTGAGCAGCGTTTCGGCGTCCTTGCCGTCGTCAGGGTACAGACTGATGCCGATGCTCAGGGTGACGTGAAGCCGGTGACCGCCGATGAGATGGGGCGCGGCCATGGCCTCGATCAACTTCTGGGCGGTGAGGGCTGCGTCGCGCACCGCCTCGATTTCGGCCAGCAGCACCACGAATTCGTCGCCCCCCTGGCGGCTGACGGTGTCGGAGTTGCGGACGCACGCTTGCAGGCGCTTTGCGGCCGACTGCAGCAACTGGTCGCCGATCGCATGACCGAGCGAATCGTTGACGTGCTTGAAGTGGTCCAGGTCCAGGTACATCAGGGCGACCCGCTTGCCATGACGCTGTGCGAGCGCAATCGACTGCGCCAGCCGGTCCGCCAGCAGGGAGCGGTTCGGCAAGCCGGTGAGAAAGTCGTGTTCGGCCATATAGGACGTCTGAGCGGTGGCCTGCTCGGCGGCCTCGGTCATCGTCTCGGCTCGAACCGACGCGACGACGAGGCGCTCGTTCGCTTCCCGCAACTGCGCCCCGGCGGTCGCGCCAAGCGCGGCCGCGGCCCGCGCGGCCTCTTCGCGCCGGTCCGCGGCTGCTTCGCGCCGGTCCGCGGCTGCTTCGCGTCGGTCCGCGGCCTCATGTCGCCGGTCGGCGGCCTCATGGCGCCGGTCGGCGGTTTCAGAGCGGCTAAGGACGGCCTCTTCGCCGGCAAGAACCGCGGCCTCCCGCTCGGCGAGGGGCTTGGCGGCCGCAGAGGCCGGGGAGCGCACGCTTTCGTCCGCCTCCAGTGGCTGCCCGGTCGCGCTTTTCCGACGAGAGACACCCTTTTTGCTCATCACCGTTTTGCCTCAATCGACCGTCCCGGACGCCGGCGTTCGTGTGAGCCGCCCGCCGAGGAGTCCTTCGTACTGAAGCTTATCAATCGGCGCCTTTTAAGGATGTACGGCAGGGAACATAGTGATATATGACAGCGAACGTAGGGGGGTACGACAGCGCAAATACACGCTTGTCCGGGCAGGGGCGTTACGCTGTTTCAGCCAGAGCTCACGCTGACCTTGCCGCAGCGAGAGGCTGGGCGAGGTATCTTGTTTCGAAGATCTCGCTGGGCACCGGTTTGCTGAACAGGAAGCCCTGCATCTCGTCGCAGTCCAGCGACCGCAGCAGGCGCGACTGCTCCTCGGTTTCGACGCCCTCGGCCACCACTTTGAGCTTCAGCGAGTGCGCCAGGGTGATGATGGTGGACACCAGCGCCAGTCCCTGCGCGCCGGCAGTCATGTCGATCACGAACGAGCGGTCGATCTTCAGCGTGTCCACCGGCAGCTTGGCCAGGTAGCTGAGCGATGAGAAACCCGTGCCGAAGTCGTCGATGGCAATGGTTACGCCCAGGGCGCGGATCGCCTGCAGGCTGGCGATGTTGTGCCTGACGTCGTCCATGATCAGGCTTTCGGTGATCTCCAGCTCCAGTCCGGCCGGCGCATTCGCGTCGATGCCGATCGCCTGCTCGATCTCGGCGATGAAGCCGCGATTGCGCAGTTGCAGCGGCGACACGTTCACCGCGACGCGAACCGCAGCCAGGCCCGCGGCGCGCCAGCGCAGGTAGTCTTCGAGGGCGCGGCGCAATGCCCAGCGCCCGACGTCATAGATCAATCCGGTTTCCTCCAGGACCGGGATGAAGCGGCCCGGCGGCACCAGGCCCGTTCGCGGATCGTTCCACCGGATCAGCGCCTCGGCGCCGGTGAGCTTGCCGCTCACCAGGCTCACCTTGGGCTGGTAGTGGAGCACGAACTCTTCCTTGTCGAGCGCCTGGCGCAGCTGGTTTTCCAGGGTGAGCTTGCCGGCTACCGTTTCGGTCATTTTCTGCGCGTAGAAGAGGTACCGATCGCCGCTCGCCCTGGCTTTTTTCAGCGCGGCCTCGGCGTTCTTGAACAACGTGTCGGCGTCTACACCGTCATCCGGGAACAGCGCTACGCCGACCTTGGGGGCGACGCGGAACTCGGCGTCATTCAGGCGGAACGGATGCTCCAGAAAAGCACCCACCAGTTTTTCGACCAGCGGCGCGACATCGCCTTCCTGCCTTATTTCCGGCAGCACCACGGCGAAATGGTCCGCACCCAGTCGCGCAAGCAGGTTGGCGTCCCCCAGGTTGCGCGTCAGCCACTCCGCCATCTGTTTCAGGAGTGCGTCGCCGGCAGGCCGGCCGAGGCTGTCGTTGATGTTCTTGAATCGCTCCAGGTCGATCAGGCCGATCGCAAGCTTGTGCCCGCCGCTGACGGCGCTGCGCATGTATTGCGCCACCCGCTCGAGAAACAGAGTGCGGTTCGCCAGGCCGGTGAGTACGTCGTAGTACGAGAGGTAGTCCAGTTTCTTCTGCTTCTCGATGGCCTGCAGCGCGAACGAGACGTCCGCCGCCACTTCGTTGAGGAGCGCGAGTTCTTCTTCGTCGAAAAATCCCGTTCCGTGGGCAAAGAGCACGATGAGGGCCACCACCCTGTCGTCAACCACCAGCGGCAGGCATACCGAGGAGCGGCGGCCCAGCTTCAATGCCTCATGGCGCAGCTTGCCCCCCGGCAGCTCGCCTTCTATGTCGTTTCGGACCGAGGCCTTGCGGGTCTGCATGGCCTCGCCGAGCGTGCCTTTTGCGGCGCCGATGCTCGCCCAGCTCACCGCGCGCACGGCCTCCTCTGAAAATCCCTTCCAGGCGAGCGGCTGGACCTGCTGAGCGTCGTGATCGATCGCGCCGATCCAGATCATCTCGAACTTCCCATGCTCGGACGCGATGCGGCAGGTCTCCTCGAGCAGGGCCTTGCGTTCGCGGGTGCGGACGATCGCCGCGTTGATCTGGCCCGAGACCGCGCGCATTCGCGCCAGCTTGTCGAGCGTCTGTTGCCTGCTGATATTTGCGAGAGCGAACGCGATGTCGCCTGCCAGCTCAGTCAACAGACTCAGTTCCTCTTCATCGAAAAAGCCGGGTTCGTCGGCGTACAGGGCGAGCACGCCTACCGCGTTATCCGAGACCAGCAAAGGCAGGATGGCCATCGAGGAAATTCCGCGCTCGATGCGCTCCTTCGCGAACAAGACCTTTGAATCGTCCCGTATTTCGTTGGACACGATGGCTTTCTTTTCCCTGACCGCGCGCGCGGTCATGGTGTTTCCCATCGCGGCGTCTTCGCGCAGCGAGAAACGGTCCTTGACGAGAGTCAGGAACTCCGGTTCCGCACCCGCCGAGGCGACCGGCACGATCTTCATCGCGCTCC
>DATHJM010000420.1:0-2671 GCA_035489775.1 Burkholderiales bacterium | reverse complement strand
GTGACCAAGCTGCGCGACGAGATACTCGCTGCGGACGCGCTGTTCTTCGCTTCGCCGGAATACAACTGGACGGTCGGGGCCCCGCTCAAGAATGCGATCGACTGGATGTCGCGCTTCCAGCCCCAGCCTTTCCAGAACAAGCCGGCGGCGGTGCTGAGCGCCAGCGGCGGACCGCTCGGCGGATCGAGAGGGCAGTACGATCTGCGCCGCATCCTCGCGGGCCTGGGCGTGCACTGGCTCGCCAAGCCCGAGATCTTCATCGGCATGTCGCCCAGCAAATTCGGGCCCGACGGGAAGCTCAACGATGAGCCCACGCGGAAGATCATGACCGATCAGGTCGTTGCATTCGAGGACTGGATCAAGCGCATGAAGCGCGCCTTTGCCTAGAGAGGAGACGAATGAGCTACAAGCTATTGAGCTACCAATCCGGCCGCGAGGCGCGCGCGGGGATTCTCGTCGGCGAGCAAATCTACGACGCCGCCCGCCTCACGGGGCAGGCGGCGTGGTCTTCCGTGCTCGGGGCGCTGCAGGACTGGGGCAAGGCGCATCGCGCCTTCGCCGCCGGCGCGAAGCGCATCGCCGCGGGAAAGAGCAAGGCGAAAGGCACGCCCCTCAAGCGCGCTAAGCTGCTCGCGCCGGTGCTCTATCCCGGCGATATCTATTGCGCGGGCGCCAACTACACCGATCACATGGCCGAGATGGCGCGCGCGCAGGGCAAGGAGCCGGGACCGACGATGAAGGATCTGGGCGAAAAGCCCTGGCACTTCGTCAAGACCTCGAGGAGCTCGGTGGTCGGGCCCGGCTCGAAAGTGAAGCTCCCGGCGTACTCGCAGAAGGTGGACTGGGAAGTCGAGCTCGCGGCGGTGATCGGCACGACGGCGAAAGACGTGCCGGTGGAGAAGGCCCTGGGCTGCGTCGCCGGCTACACCATCGCGAACGACCTCTCGGCGCGAGACGCAATGAAGCGCGACAAGAACCCGCCGACTTCGCCCTTCCATTACGACTGGGTCAGCCAGAAATGCTTCGACGGCGCCTGCCCGCTCGGACCCTGGATCGTCCCGGCCGGCGACATCAGCGATCCTCACAATCTCGGCATCAAACTGTGGGTAAACGGCGAGCTGATGCAGGACTCCCGCACGAGCAAGCTGATCTTCGATACCGCCGAGCAGATCGCGATGCTGTCTTCGCGCGTGACGCTGCGTCCGGGCGATCTCGTGCTCACGGGAACCCCGGCCGGCGTGGGCATGGGACGAGGTCGTTTCCTCAAACCCGGCGACGCCGTCAGGCTGTGGATCGAGGCGATCGGCGAGTTGAACCACACGCTCGCCTGAGCGTCTCGCCGCAAAATCAACCGAAAGGATCGGGCAATGTCGAAAGAACTGTGGGACAAGGGACTCGCGGTGCGCAAGGAAGTGCTCGGCGCCGAGTACGTCGAGCGCAACCTGGCCAGCGCGGACGATTTCACCATGCCGATGCAGGAGCTTGTGACCCAGTCCTGCTGGGGATGGCTGTGGGCGCGGCCGCAAATGCCGCGCAAGATGCGAAGCCTGATCAATCTGGCGATTCTGTCGGCGCTGAACCGCCCGCACGAGTTCAAGGCGCACATGAAAGGCGCGCTGACCAACGGCTGCACCCGCGAGGAAATCCGCGAGGTCCTGCTTCAGGTGGCGGTTTACTGCGGGATGCCCGCCGGGGTCGAGGCGTTCAGGCTCGCCCGCGAGGCGATGAAGGAATACGAGCAGGAAAAACGGTCATGAGCGAAGAGGATCAGCGCTTTCCCCGCCCGCCGCCCGGGAGGAAAACTTCGTCGAGCCTCAATGTGGTTCTCACCGTGCCGCCGGTGCGATCGAACAGGACGTTGAAGAACCTGTAGTTGATATCGTAGTAGCGCCAGGTCCAGGTCTCCTCATCGCGAGCCGGGAAGTACCAGATCTCTCTGGGTTTCCCGATAAGGCGGCGAACATCCTCGCGGGACATTCCCGGCTGTATCCTGGAGAAATAGGCTTCGTTGAGCACTTGGTGGACTTCGCGCACGGCGTGGTCCGGGTCGAACGCGACCATGAAAGTCTGCACGGCGTAAAAGCCCTGCGGATATTCCCAGACCTCGGAGCCGTCGGAGTTTTTCCACACCGCGCCCGGCACGCCGACGCGCGCTTCGACATCCTGAGCGGAATCTCCCGGGGATACGGCGGAAAAATTCGCGCAAGCCGCCGGCACAACGGCCAGGGCGAGCACGGCGGCGGCGCGATAAAGCGCTGCAATCATGGAGCTTATTGGCGTTTGCCGTCGCTCGTATCGATCTGGAACCGCGTGATCTTCTTGAGCGTGCCGGTAGGCCTGTCGAACTGGACGTAAAGCTCCATGTTGCGGACTCCCCAGTCGCGATAGCGCCAGGACCATATCTCTTCATCGTCGAGGCCGGAAAATCCGATGTCGCGCGGCGTGCCGAGCAACCGGCGCACTTCTTCCCGGGACATTCCGGCATGCAGCTTGGAGATGGTGTCGTCGCCCAGCACCTGGCGGACTTCCCGCACGGCGCGATCGGGTCCCAGGGTCACCATGTAGGTTTCGACCCCGAACGGCCCGCGCGGATATTCCCAGACCTCGGAGCCGTCCGCGTTCTTCCACACGTTTGTCGGCGCGCCGACCAGCGTCTCGACCTGCCGGGCGG
>DATHJM010000419.1:0-5421 GCA_035489775.1 Burkholderiales bacterium | reverse complement strand
CCTGCACCACCCGCCTCATCGCGCACCTCGACGGTCCGGATGGACTCGACCGTGCCGCACACGGCACAGCTGCTCGGCGGAACGGAATTGCGTCCGGGGTCTGCCGGCCGCGCGTCGCTCTGCTTCGGCGCGAGCCCGCCGGGCAACCAGCCTTTGGCAGCACCGACGCCGATGAGGCCCGCTATCACCACCGAAGCCGCCGGTCCCGCGATGAGTGGATGAATCCGCATGGTTCCCGATCTGGGCGCTTGTCCTGGTAAGTTGTTTTGCCCGCCGCAGTTCGGGTCGGACTCGCAGGCCTACTGCAATCCCCGTGCCAAGATGAAGGTTTCGAACCAACTCAACGGGTTACTCAAGAATACGGGGCGCCAAAAATGCCGGATGCGTCGCTTGTCAACGACGGTTTCCCGCAACGACGAAAGCCGGGCTTGATGGAAAAGGGAATTCGCTGTCGCCTAAGGGCGACAGCGCGACGAATTGCACGCGCTTGGCGGACTTCAGCCCTTTTCGGGCTTGAACATCTTCGGCTCGAGCTTGTGGCGCTCGAGCAGCTTATAGAACTCGGTGCGATTGCGTTGAGCGAGCTTCGCCGCCTGGGTCACGCTACCGCCGGTGATGCGCAGGATACGAACCAGGTATTCGCGCTCGAAAGCCCCCCGCGCCTCCTCGAGCGATGCGAGCTGCGCGGGTTCCTCCTTCAGCGCCTGCTGGATGAGCGAGGCCGGCACGACACCCGAAGGGCAGAGCGCAACCGCCTGTTCGATCACATTGACGAGCTGCCGCACGTTGCCCGGCCAAGGCGCTGCAAGGAGCACTTGGAGCGCCTCGGGGGCCAGCGCCTGGATGTCCTTTCCGTAGCGCGCGGCGGTGACTCGGAGGTAATGCGCCGCCAGAGGAACGATGTCCTCACGCCGCTCGGAGAGAGGCGGGAGAGCGAGCGAGACGACGTTCAGTCGATAGTAGAGATCCTCGCGGAACCGTCCCGCTTTCATCTGGGCGTCGAGGTCGCGGTGCGTTGCGGAGATGATTCGCACGTCGACCGCCGTCCCTTGAGTCGCACCGACCGCACGCACCTCGCGGTCCTGCAGCACGCGCAAGAGCTTGGACTGCAAAGCAAGAGGCATGTCCCCGATTTCATCCAAGAACAGCGTCCCTCCGTCGGCGGCGGGGACGAGCCCCTTGTGATCGTAGGTCGCGCCGGTAAACGAGCCTTTGCGGTGGCCGAACAATTCCGATTCGAGCAGATTTTCCGGGATGGCCGCGCAATTGACGGCTACGAAGGGTCCATTCGAGCGGCGGCTTGCGCGGTGTATCGCGCGCGCGAGGAGTTCCTTTCCCGTGCCGCTCGCGCCCTGGATGAACACGCTCGCCTCCGACTGGGCGACCAGCCGCGCTTGATGGAGCACGTTTTCCATTTTCGGGCTCTGCGTCACGAAGTCGCGCCGCCAGGCCTCCTCGCCCCCGCCTTGTCCGACTCCGGAGAGCCGCAGCGCCTGTTCCACCTGCTCGAGCAGGTGCTTTCCGTCGAACGGCTTGGACTGAAAGCCGAAAACCCCGCGGCGCGTGGCGGCGACCGCATCGGGAATCGTGCCGTGCGCCGTCAGGATGATCACGGGAAGAGTCGGCGCCTGCTTGCGGATTTCATCAAACAAGGCCAAGCCGTCCATTCCGCCCATCTTGAGGTCCGTAATGACGAGTTCCGGGCGCGAGGCTGCGAGCACGGCGAGCGCCTTCTCCCCGCTGTCGGCTCCCTTGACGCTGTGGCCGGCGGCGGTCAGCCGCAGGGAAATGAGTTTCAGAATATCCGGATCGTCGTCTACGAGAAGAATGGTGCTCATTTTGGCCGCGCTTGCTCGCGTTCGATGATATTGCGCTCGACCGCCTTCAGCGCCTCCAGTTGGTCCTTCAGTTGGGCCGTGCGGCGCTGCTCGCGCAAGCGCTCGCTGATATAGGCGTGAAGCAGTCCGGCAAACTGCTGCATGGGGCCCGGCGGCGATTCGGAAGCCCCCGCACCCGCGAGCGGCTCAAGCAGGCCTGCGGCCCGCGTATCGTCGTTGAACGCCGCTCCGGGCAACGCAAGCAGCAGCGCGAGCCGGACCCGCCCGTAGGCGCCGCGATCCTTTGAAAGCACCTGGGCTGAAGCGTTCAATTCGCGCTGCTGTTCCTCGGCCGGGAGCGTCGCGACTCGCTGGGTGTAAGCGATCAGCTCGATGACCTGGCGCGATTCACGGGTCTCGCGGTTCTCGCGGACTGAAGAAGCGCCTGAGGCTGCAGGGCCCGCACCCGGAGTGAACAGCCCGGCACACCCGGCGAGCATCGAGATGCAGAAGAGGATTGCAACGATCCGGATCATGGCTCAGAACGCGGCGTCTCGGCCGCAAGCGTGACGCGGAGGTGGGCGCCGGCTGCGAGGTCCTTGACGACCTCGATTCGCCCGCCGTGAGCAACGACGAATTCTCTCGCGATGGCGAGGCCCAGACCGCTCCCCCGCACGCGACCGCGATGGACGTCTTCGCCCTGATAAAACCAATCGAAAATCCGGTCGTCATCCTCGGGAGGAATTCCCGGACCCGCGTCGCCCACGTCAAACACCACTTCATCCCCCTCTCGTTTCAGTGCCAGCGAAATCATACCCTCGTCCGGCGAGTATTTGATCGCATTGGAGACCAGATTGGCCACGACGGCGCGTAATTTTTCCTCATCTGCCTGAAGTACGACCGGGTCCAGCCGCAGGTCGGTGCGGATGCCGCGGGCCTGGACCGCGAGCCGGTGATCGTCGAGCACCTGTTCCACGACGCGGTCGAATCGCACCGCCGTCAGGTCCAGCCGCCCTACGCTCTCCTGCGCTCGATGGTAGTTGAGCAGACCCTCGATCAGCTGCTGCAATTGCACGCTCTTTTGCCGGAGGATTTCGACGATTTCGCGCTGTCCCGGCGATAGCGGTCCTGCAGTCCCCTCTACCAGCAGCTCGGATCCTTCGCGAAGCGCTGTCAACGGCGTTTTCAGCTCGTGCGAGACGTGCCGCAGGAACAGGCGCTTCTGTTGTTCGAGCTCGATCAGCCGCTGACGCAACCAATCGAGCCGGCTGCCCAGGTACTTCAGGTCGGCCGGCCCGCCGACCCGGATGTCACCTTCGAATTCGCCGGCGCCGAGGCGCCGGATCGCTTGGTCGAGCTGGCGGATCGGTCTCGCGATGAGAAGGGTGACCCCGACCGCCAGGAGCACGCCTAGCGGTATCGTCGCCGCGAGCTGCAGCCAGAGAGCGCGCTGCGCGCGCTCGCCCGTGCGCCGCATGGATTCCACCTCGCGGTCGATCAAGGCGTTGCTCGTGTTGAGCACGTCCCGCGCCAGCTCCGACAGCACCAAGTAGCCTTCTACGAGCGCCTTCTTTTCAGCCTGCGTCTTCGGCTTGCCGAGCAGCTGTTCGTAGAGCCCCTGCTCCTTGTCGATCGTGGTGTTGAGCTCATGCAGCTGCGGCTCATCGAGCGGCTGCAAGGACAGCTCGCTGGTATTCGTCTTGAAGTTCGCCCTCAGCCGGGCGTAGTCTTTGAGGAGCTCCTCGTCGTCGAGGATGAGATACTGGCGCACCACCCGTTCGAGCGCGGTGGTTTGCTCGACCAGCAGCCTGCTGCCGCGAGAGGCCTGCGCGGCCTGAGCAACCGCGGTCTGGCTCTGACCTGCCAGCTCCTCGACGTACACCGCAGCATTGTAAAAAGCCACGACGAGCGGCGCCGCGACGAGGGCGAAGGCGAGCAACAGCAGGCTCAGGAACGATCGCGGGTAGTAGCGCTGGGGAAAGTCGAGCCCGATTTTCATGGCCCGCTATAATGCCGCAGTTTTCCGCATCGTGAAACGTTCCCTCCCGTCCCGTCGGCCCGAAATGACCGGTATTTCGCGCATTGCCATCATCGCCGCCGTGGCGCGCAACGGCGTCATCGGCTCCGGCAGCCGGATGCCCTGGCACTTACCGGAGGACTTGAAGCGTTTCAGGCGGCTGACGCTGGGTCACGCGGTGATAATGGGTCGCCGGACATTTGAATCGATCGGCAAGCCTCTTGCGGGACGAGCCAACATCGTGGTCACACGCTCGCCCGATTGGACCAGCCCGGGTTGCCACGCCGCCCATTCACTAGCAGCCGCTCTCGCAGCTGTCCGCGAGCCCCAGGACGCGTTCGTAATCGGCGGCGCGGAAATCTACGCGCTCGCTCTGCCGATCGCCCGCCGCCTCTATGTGACCGAGATCGAGCGCGACTTCGAGGGCGACGTGTTTTTCCCCGAGTTCGACCGCTCACGATGGCGCGAGGTCTCGCGCGAGTCGCGCGTTCTTGACGGCGCGGGAGGCTTCAGCTATCACTTCGTCGCGTACGATCCCCGCGCCTGACTTGGCGCACCACGGTCAAGCTTTCACCTTGTCTCCGACGACGACGCAGTTTCGCCCTGACCCCTTGGCCTGATAGAGCGCAGCGTCTGCGACCCGCAGCACCTCCTGCCCATTCTCGCCGTGATCGGGGAATATCCCGATGCCCACGGATATCGTGATGGGTCCCACACGCCGGCCCTCGTACTCGATCTCGAGATTCTGTACCCCCCGGCGGAGCTTTTCGGCGCGCTCCAACACGGTGCCCTCCCTGGCCGGAGCCATGACCACCACGAATTCTTCGCCGCCATAACGGGACACGATATCCTCGCCCCGGGCGGCAGACAGCATGTACTGGCCGATTGCACGCAGCACCGCATCCCCCGCTGCATGGCCGAGCGTGTCGTTGAAGCGCTTGAAGTTGTCGATGTCGATCATCATCACGCCGAAAGGCTGGCTATTGCGCCGGGCGCGGCTCTGTTCCCGGCCGAGCGACTCTTCGAGGTAGCGGCGGTTATGGAGGCCGGTCAGCCCGTCATGTACAACCTGGTCCTGCAAGCGAAGGTTTGCCTGCGTCAGTTCCTGCTCCGCCCATAACCGCTTTTTGATCTCCTGGTCCAGCGCGGCCCTCACCACTTCGAGTTGCGCGTCGCGCTCGGCGATGCCGCGATCCAGCGCGACGTTGAGCCGTTCGAGATTCGCCGTGTGCCGGTGGAGCTTCCGGGCGATCGGCCGCAGGAACGAGTCGATGGATTTGTGCTCGGAATGCGGCTCCACGGGCGGTGGAGGCGGCCCGGAAAGAGCCGCATCGACGACCGAGAGCAGCGTCTCGGGATTGACGGGCTTGGCAATGAAGGACGCGCCAAAGGCGGTCGCCAAGGCCTCGGCTTCGGCCGCGATATAGGCGGCGGCCCGAAACACGATCCGCGGCTGGACCGAGTTCGGTTCTGAGCGAAGATTGAGGGCGAACTGACAACCGTCCATGCCCGACGTGAGTATGTCGATGATCACCAGGTCGGGTCTTTCGGCGCGAACGGTCTTCAGCGCTTCCTCGCCGTCGCTAG
>DATHJM010000418.1:0-10937 GCA_035489775.1 Burkholderiales bacterium | reverse complement strand
CCGAGCCCGACTATCTCGGCGCGCACTCGGGCCCCTCTCGCCACGGCCTGATCGAGAGCCTCGAGCACGACGATCCCCGCACCACCCCCGAGCACAAACCCGTCGCGGGCGACGTCATACGGGCGCGATGCCCGTTCCGGGTACTCGTTGAATTTCGTGGCGAGCGCGAATCGAAGGACCTGAAAACCGGCGGCAATCAAAGGGTGCACTTCTTCCCCGCCCCCTGCGATGGCACGGTCGACGAGGCCGCAACGGATAAGCTCGTATGCCGTGCCGATACTGTGCGAAGAGGTCGAACAGGCGGAGCTGATCGAATAACTGCGTCCGTGGACCTTGAGCAGGTTGGCCACCGCCGCGCTCGACGCGCTGGCCATGCTTTTCAGCACGACGAGCGGGCTGAGCTTCGCAATCTCCCCGGAATGGACCTGTCGCCCTCCCGTATAGATGGATTCCACGCTTCCGATTCCCGTACCGACGATGCACGCCGTTCCTTCGGACTGCACGTCGAGCTCGGAAAGGCCGGAATCGCCGACGGCATCGAGCGCGGCAAGGCAGCAGTATTTGGATGCTTCCGACATTGCGGGGCGCAGTTTTTTCGGGATGGAGGAGCCATTGAACTTGTCCTCTACATCCACGATCGCACCCGCCACCCGACTCTTCAGGCCCAAGCTCTCCCACTCCGGCATGGCGCGGAGGCCGCTTGCGCCTTTTTGAAGGGCCCTCACCACCTGGCCGTAATCGTGCCCAAGGCACGATACCAGACCGACTCCCGTGATTGCTACGCGCCGAGGAGTCATTGACTCAGACCGCGTCACGCCTGCCGATTCTGCCGCTTCCTGCCCTCGACCGCCCTGAAAAGATCGCCGATCGTCTGTATGCTGCCGAGTTCCTCATCGTCGATGTCGATCCCCAACTCATCCTCCAGCTCGGAAGCCAATGTGATCAAAATCAGTGAACTGATGTCCAGATCCTGTCGAAGGGACGTCGCGTCGTCGACGTCGGCCGCGGTGAGTTTCGCATCGGATGCTGCCAGAAGACGCTGAATTACTCGGTCGCGCAGTGGCAGGTCAGACATGGTTTCTCACGCTGCCGCTCATTCTTGACACATCCCCGCGCCTCAGCGGGCCGCGCTCTGGTTTTTCTTGAGATAATCGAGGAGCGAAGCGCGCGCCTGCTGGAATTGCTCCCGCACCACCTTTAAGACGCGTGGTCCGCTCGCCTGAAGCTCCGATGTCGTCTGACCGCTGATTCCTACGCACGTCCGGCATAGCTGCTCGGCGCCGAGCGTGACCGCCGAGCCCTTCATGGCATGCACGAGGTCCTTCAGCGTTTCGTATTGCTCCGCCGCCACTGCCGCGTCCATCTGCCGCAGCAGCGCCTCGCCGTCCTGGATGAATCCGTTGAGGAGTTCCGGCATGAAGCTGCTATCCGTGCTGATGAGCCCGAGCTCCGAGAGCGTCGCCGGATTGATCACCGCCTGGGTCTTCTCGCCGTCGTCTCCGGACACTGCCTGGGCGGTCGCGCGCTTCGCAATCAGGCTCGCGATGGTGTCAAGCAGGCGGCGAGCCTCGATCGGTTTGGAAAGGAAAGCATCGATCCCCGCGTCCTCGCATTCCTTGATCGTCTCCGGGGTGACGTCCGCCGAAAGCATGATGATCGGGACCTGTATCGCCTCCGGATCCATGAAACGGTAGGCCCGCGCTGCGTCCAGCCCGCCGAGCTCGGGCATGTTGAGGTCCATGATGACCACATCGAAGCGCTCGTTCTCAAGGACGTCGAGCGCCTGCTCCCCGTCGTCCACGACCCGGACTCTGTGCCCGGCGCGCTCGAGTATCCCGACGATGACGCGCTGATTGACGGCGTTGTCTTCGGCTACCAGAATCTGATAGCGGCGCCGATTGGCGTCGCGGGTGGCGTAGTAGTCGCTGAGTGAAATGACGCCTTCCTGGGACCCCTGGATCGCAGTGGCCGCGTGGATGGCGTTAAAAAGAAGCCGCTTCTTGAACGGCATCTCCAGCACCGCCACGAAGCCGCCCGCAAGCGCTTCGGCGCTGCGAATCTGCGATACGCCGGGCGTGCACAGGACCGTCGGGGGCGCCTTCTGGGTGCGGCTGTTTCGCAGCCGCCCGAGAATTCGGTTCGGTTCGATCTGCGTGTCTTCGCGCACGAGCACCAAGTGGTAGGGATGCCCGAGGGAAAGCGCTTCGGCGAGGCGCGCGGCCGCCGCCTCGACGCCCGCCGCGCGCCCGGTGCGCGCCCCCCAGGTGGCGAGATCCTGCTCGAGCGCGTGCAGCTCCGCGTCGGCGAAACCGATCAGCATGATGCGGATATCGTTCAGCCGCAACGATGTTTCGGGTACCTGTCCCGCCATCTGCTTCTTGAAGGGCAGCTCAAACCAGAACGTGCTGCCCTTCCCGGGTGTGCTGATCAGGCCGATCTGCCCGCCCATCATCTCCACCAGCTGCTTCGAGATGGTAGTGCCGAGCCCGGTGCCGCCGTAGCGGCGCGTGGTCGAGTCGTCGGCCTGGACGAAACTCTCGAAAATGCGTTCCTGAGCTTCGGGCGCGATGCCTATCCCGGTATCCTCGATGGCCAATCTCAGCCGCACCGCATGCTCGCTCTCGCCCAGGTTCGAAACGGTCAGGGTGACGCTGCCGGACTGGGTGAACTTGACGCCGTTTCCGATGAGGTTGTAGAGGACCTGGCGCAGGTGATAGGGATCGCCGCGCAGCGCGTGCGGCACTTCCGGCATCACGTGGGTCCTGAACTGCAGCCCGCGGATCTCGGCCTGCGGCGCGAGCACTGCCGCAGTGCCGTTGATCAGGCTGTGCAGGTCGAAATCGGTTTCTTCGATATTGACCTTGCCGGCCTCGATCTTGGAAATATCGAGTACGTTCTCGATCAGCTTGAGCATGGAGTGCGATGCTTCGTGCATCGCCTTCACCATCTCGGCCTGCTCCGGGTTCAAGGGGGTGTCGCGCAGCAGGTCGTTCATCCCAACGATGGCGTTGAGAGGGGTGCGCATCTCATGGCTTACCGTGGAGAGGAAACGGCGCTTCGCCTGGTTCGCGGCCTCCTCACGGCGCAGCGAATCGAACAGGCGGGTCACGTGCCTGCCGACGTGGAGGGAAAGAAAAACCATGCCCACCATCAGACCGATGCCGAGCGTGCGGTTCTCTATCCAGTAATCGTTGAACGTAAGGACCACCGCCAAGCCGGCCGCGCTGAGTATGAGCGAGTTGTACAGGTAAGGCTTGCCGTAGCGGAACCCGTGCCCGAAGATGATCAACAGGTAGACGAGGTAGAGCGGTGCGCCGTACTCGCCCAGGTGATACATGAATGCCGTCGTCGACCCGATATCGAGAACAGCGGCGAAGACGCGACGCGCCGGCAGCGGTGCGGGGGACAGGTAGATCCAGCCGAACACCGCGGCGCACAGGGTCAAGTAGCAGACCATCGCCGCGACGAGCAGCAGATTTATTTCGCGGCCCCCGAAGGCCAGCGGGACGAGGTACATGAACAGCACGACCCCGACCAACAGCCGGAGGATCGCTTGCTGGTGCTCGGTGTCCGGGCGTGCGCCAAGGCGGGCCCGAAGCCCGGCCAGGATCGATTTCAGCCCCATCCGGCCTGATCCCGTGTCACTGCGCCAGGCGATCGGCAAACTGTTCGCCGATGGAAAGCACTTCTTCCCGGTTCCGCGCCAGGATTTCCACGAGTTGCGGATCAAAGTGCCTGCCGGCGTGCTCCTCCATGTACGCGAGCGCCTCTTCCACGGGCCAAGCCGGTTTGTAGGGGCGCACCGAAGTGAGCGCGTCGTAGACGTCCGCGATGGCGACGATTCGCGCTTCGAGCGGGATATGCTCGCCTCTGAGGCCCGTCGGGTAGCCGCTGCCGTCGTACTTCTCATGGTGGCCGAGCGCGATCACGGCGGCCATTTGCAGGTATCCGGAAGAGCTGTCCTTCAGCATGTCATAGCCGATGCGGGCGTGGGACTGCATGACTCGCAGGTCCTCGCCGTCCAGCCTTCCCGGATTCTGCAGGATCCGGTCCGGTATGCCGATTTTTCCGATATCGTGCATCGGCGCGGCGAGCTCGATCGCATCCTGTTCAGCCGAGGACAGCCCGACGCCTTTGGCGATCAGGGCGGAGTACTTGGCCATCCGCACCAGGTGCATCCCGGTCACCTTGTCGCGCTGCTCGGCGGCCTTCGCCAGCCGGAACAGCGTCTCGACTTCGCGCCGCCGCAACTCGCGGGTGGCCTCGTCGATTTTCTGCTCGAGAATCCGGGTCCGGTTTTTCTTGAGAATTTCATGCCGGCGCAGACTCAGGAGATTGCGGCAACGCGCCCCGCACTCCAGCCGGTCGATCGGGCGAATCAGGAAGTCGGTAGCCCCGGCCTCCAGGGCACGGTAGCGGACATCGCGATCGTTGACCACCGTGATGCATACGATAGGAACGTCCTCGTAGCCGAAAATGCGGCGCAAGCGCCGGATGACCTCGATTCCATCCAGGCTCGGCATCTTGTAATCGGTGAGCACCATGTCGACAGGATGCTTGCGCGCGTATTCGATGGCCTCCAAGGGGTCGGCGAACGTAGCGACCTCCAGACCCGCGTCGAGGCTCCTCATGATCTCGCTCAGCACGATGCGCCCTGTAGACTGGTCATCGATGACCAGGATCTTGAGCGGCGCGAGCTTGGCTTCGACCGAGTCGTGAACCAGCGTAAGCGGTCTAGACGACGTCGTGGTTTTCATGAGAATTTCCTTGCCCCGCCTTTGAACGGCGGCTCCCTGCTTGGCCCCCCCGGGGCTAGGCCGATTACACTATCCCAGCCTGCCTTCCGGGGTCTAGGCCCAATTACACTATATTTGGCGGGAAATTGCGAGAAGTCCCAGTTCGCTGCATTTTCCCGGGACACGGCCTCGCCCCCCTAGGCCGCGCGCTGCTCCGGGGCGGCGAATACCGACTCCATTTCACGGCGCAGCCGCACCGCCTCGGCCCCCGCGTCGTAGGCGACGTCGGCCCAGCGCAGGGGCTGGCCGGCCTTGACCGGATTGACCAGCTTCAGCCCGTACGCCAGGCCGAGAGGCAGCCCACCGAGCTCCAGGGAATCCGCAGCGGGCATGAGCCTGCCCACCACCATGTATCCGCCTTCACCGTCGAGAATCTCGCCGGCCCCGAGGTCGCGCTTGGCGCTCGCCACCGCATCGGCGCGAAAGCCGGTCGCGCAGCCGGTCGGCTCCCCGCGCAACCCGACCGAGGCCACAGAAATTCCGACCTCGAGCCCGATCAGGTGCCAGCGCTTGTACATCGACGCATAGCGCCCCGAAGGGTCGGTTCGCACGCCGTATTCCATGAAGCATCGCCGGATGTAATCGGACTCGCCCTCGAACACGACCCACACGCCGAAGCGGATGTCGTAAGGAATCGCCCGCCCGTCGCGATCGAGCGAGGACACGACTTCGACCTGCCCCTTGTGATGCAGCTGCCCGCCTTCGGCCTCCGGCCGCATTACCAGCGGCAGGTCTTCTATCGACGCGGGCGGATACGCGAGTCCCCCCGGCGCCGGCGTCAGCCCGGTCGCATTGCACACCGCGGCAGCTTCGATCGCCGGCTTCGAACCGTCGAGAAAGGAATTGAACATCTTCGGGTTGAGCCCACCCACGCGGGCCTGCTCGGGGGTGAGGCCGTAGTAGCCCCACACGGTTTCGGGCGTGGACTGCGCAAAGTGCGGCAGCCATTTGTGGCCGCGCCCGGCGGCGACTACCGGGAATCCCGCCGCGCGCGCCCAATCGACGAGGTCGCAGATGATCGCGGGCTGATCACCATAGGCGAGGCTGTACACGACGCCTGCCTCCTTGGCTCTTTTCGCGAGCAACGGCCCGCAAAAAGCATCCGCTTCGACCGTTACCATCACCACGTGCTTGCCGTTTCGAAAGGCAGCGAGCGCGTGCTCGACTGCCGCGATCGGATTGCCCGTGGCTTCGACGACGATCTCTACGGCCGGGTGCGCGACGAGCGCACGCCAGTCCTCCGATATATGCGTCCGCCGCTCCTTCAGCGCCGCATCCAAGGACGCGGCGGAGTAGTGTTCCTGCCTCCAACCCACGCGCTCCAGGCTGGCCCGCGCATTCGCCGGAGAAAGGTCCGCGATACCGACCAGATGCACACCCGGCGTCCTCGGCACCTGCGCGATGTACATGGCGCCGAATTTGCCCGCGCCGATCATGCCGACGCGCAGCGGCTTGCCCAGCGCTTCGCGCTCCTGGAGCTTTGCGTACAGATTCATGCTGCCTTGAGCGCGCCTTGCAACTCTTCGGGCGGAGTTCCGTCTTTCCATGGAAGCGCTACGTCGTAGTGCCTTAGCAGGCAATCGTCGGGGAGGCACTTCAACGGCGCAAAGTCGCGGTGCGCGATGTACCCGGGACGCTTGAAACGCCGGATGTGATTCGATACCGCGCACAGACTCAGGTAGACGCTCACGCGGTTCCACGGGGATAAATTGGAAGTTGAAGCGTGAACCAGGCACGAGTGAAACAGGATCATCGACCCCGAGGGGCCCTTGGGGGCAGCGATGCCGCCGCGCTCGACGAGTTTTCTGATCGTGTCGTGATTGATCGTCCACAAGGGATAGCTCGTCGTCGAAGTGTCGTGATCGGCTTCGAGCACGCCGAGCTTGTGGCTGCCGGGAATGAGCATCAGCGGCCCGTTGAACTCGTTGACCTCGTCGAGGAAGATCGCGACGTTCATCGCGCGGGCTTCGGGCATCAGGTCGTCGTTCTTCCAGGTGCCGTAGTCCTGGTGCCACTGCCAGACGTCGCCGTCGAAGGCCATCTTGCCGTTGATCTTGAACTGATGCATGTACAACTCTTCGCCCAAGAGCTGCATGATAGGCTCGACCATGCGCGGATGGCGCGCGAGCTTCGCGAAGGGGATGCTGTACATGTGCGCGGCAAAATTGGTGCGCACCGCGTCGCTGCCCTTCTCGCGCACGTTCTCGGGCCGGCGCTGGGCGTAGAGCCGCGGGACTTCATCGACAAGCATTTTGATCTCATCCGGCCTGAACAGGCTCGGAAAGAACAGGTACCCTTCGCGGTCGAATTGCTGAAGCTGCTCCGGGCTGAGCTTCATTGCGAAATCCCCTGTCAGATTCCGGCCGCGCGATGAGCGGCGCCTTGCGGCCGCTCAATCGCGCGGAGGTAAAGCCGCGCGCCAAAGCGGGCGGCCTCGCTTTGGCGTGTCGGCCTTTACCGGATTATAGACCCGCCCGGTCTCAGCGGCCTCCGGCCGCGGGCGCCGGCCCGGCTTCCGGCGCCGGGCGCGAGGGAACGACTTGAAAGAAAATCTCGTCCGACTTGATGAAGCCCAGCTCGTAACGGGCACGCTCCTCGATCGCGTCGTAGCCCTGCTTGAGATCGCGCACTTCGGCATCGAGCGCAGCGTTGCGCAGGCGCAGCCTGGCGTTCGCTTCTTTCTGCTCCTGCACCTGCTGGTCGAGACCCCATACCCGGAGCCATCCGCCCTTCCCGAGCCACAAAGGGTACTGCAGGAGCAGGACGAAAGCCGCGAGCGTAACGCCGAGTATTTTCATCTCAACTGATAAAAGGCTTCCCGCCCCGGGTATCCGACCGCCTCGCCAAGGTCTTCCTCGATGCGCAGCAACTGGTTGTATTTCGCGACGCGATCCGAGCGCGACAGCGACCCGGTCTTGATCTGCAGTGCGTTCATGCCGACGGCGATATCGGCTATCGTCGTGTCCTCGGTTTCCCCCGACCGGTGCGAAATCACTGCGGTATAACCCGAGCGTTTCGCGAGCTCGATCGCCGCGAAAGTCTCGGTGAGCGTCCCGATCTGGTTCACCTTTATGAGGATCGAGTTGGCGATGCCGAGCTGAATTCCCTCGCGCAAGATCTTGGTATTGGTGACGAACACGTCGTCACCCACCAGCTGGACTTTCTTGCCGAGCCTCTCGGTCAGTGCGCGCCAGCCGTCCCAGTCCGACTCGGCCATCCCGTCCTCGATGCTGATGATCGGGTATTTGTCCGCCCAGCCGGCGAGAAAATCACCGAACTCAGGAGAGCCGAGTTTTTGCTTTTTCGAATCGAGAACGTATTTGCCATCCTGGTAGAACTCGGAGCTGGCGCAATCGAGCGCGAGCGCGACGTGGGTGCCCGGGTGATATCCCGCGCGCTCGATCGCCTCGAGCACCAGCTGCAGCGCCGCTTCGTTGCTCGGCAGGTTCGGCGCGAACCCGCCCTCGTCGCCGACCGTCGTCGACAAGCGCTTGCTCTCGAGAAGGCTTTTCAGCGCATGGAAGACTTCGGCACCGCAGCGCAGTGCCTCGCGGAAGCTGGCCGCACCGACGGGCACGATCATGAATTCCTGGATGTCGAGGTTGTTGCTCGCGTGAGCCCCGCCATTGATGACGTTCATCATCGGCACGGGCATCTGCATCGCGCCGGAGCCGCCGAAGTAGCGGTACAGCGGCAGGCCCGACTCCTCCGCCGCCGCTTTGGCCACCGCCATCGAGACGGCGAGTACCGCGTTCGCGCCGAGCCGCGCCTTGTTCTCGGTGCCGTCGAGCTCGACCAGGGTCTTGTCGATGAAGCTCTGCTCCTGCGCGTCCAAACCCATGATCGCCTCGGAGATCTCGGTGTTGATGTGCTCCACCGCCTTCAGCACGCCCTTGCCGCCGTAGCGGGCTTTGTCGTTGTCGCGGAGCTCCAGCGCCTCGCGCTTGCCGGTCGAGGCCCCCGAGGGCACCGCGGCGCGGCCCATGACCCCGGACTCGATCAGCACATCCGCCTCCACGGTCGGGTTGCCCCGCGAGTCGAGGATTTCTCTTGCGACGACGTCGACGATCGAGCTCATTTATCCGCCCTTATTCCACGTTTTCAGTTTCTGCTCCGCAAAGCCCCCTCGCTTCACCAGCGCGTCGAGCTCTTTCAAGGTGGCCAGCAACTCCTTCATCCGGTCGAGCGGCCAGGCGTTGGGACCGTCCGAGAGCGCCTTGTCCGGGTCCGGATGGGTCTCCATGAACACTCCGGCGACGCCGCTCGCCACCGCGGCGCGGGCGAGCACGGGCACGAACTCGCGCTGCCCTCCGGAGGAAGTCCCCTGTCCGCCCGGGAGCTGGACCGAATGCGTGGCGTCGAACACCACGGGACAACCGGTCTCGCGCATGATCGCGAGCGAACGCATGTCCGAGACGAGGTTGTTGTAGCCGAACGAGGCGCCGCGCTCACACACGAGGATGTTGTCCTCTCCACTCGCCTCGCGTGCCTTCTCCACCACGTTCTTCATTTCGGCCGGGGACAGAAACTGGCCTTTCTTGATATTGACCGGCCTTCCCGCAGCGGCGACGGCGTGGATGAAATCGGTCTGGCGGCAGAGAAACGCTGGCGTCTGCAACACGTCGACCACAGCCGCGACTTCCGCGACGTCTTCCTTGTCGTGGACATCGGTCAGCACCGGCACGCCGACTTTCCTCTTCACCTCGGCGAGAATCTCCAGCCCCTTGGCCATCCCGAGGCCCCGATACGACTTGCCCGAGCTGCGGTTGGCCTTGTCGAATGACGATTTGTAGATGAACGGAACCTCGAGCTCTTTGCAGATTTCCTTGAGCGCGGACGCGGTGTCGAACGCCATCTGGCGCGATTCGACCACGCACGGTCCGGCGATCAGGAACAGGGGCTTGTCGAGGCCGACTTCGAAACCGCAAAGCTTCATGCTCTCAAGCCGCGATCGCGGTCTTGGCCTTGCTGGCCTGGTACTGCAGAGCCGCCTCGACGAACGCGGTGAAGAGCGGATGGCCGCCGCGGGGCGTCGAAGTGAATTCCGGATGGAACTGGCAGCCGATCAGCCAGGGGTGCGAGGGCAGCTCGATCATTTCGCACAGCTGCTCGCGCTGGGTGAGGCCGGAGATGCGCAAGCCCTTGTCCTTCAATCGCTGCACGTACTGGTTGTTGACTTCGTAGCGGTGGCGGTGGCGTTCGTTGATCACGTCCGCGCCGTAAACCTTGCGTGCGAGGCTTCCGGGCTCGAGCACGGCGCCCTGAGCACCCAGGCGCATCGTACCGCCGAGACCGGACTTTTCGTCGCGGCGCTCGATCCGGCCGTCGCGGTCCTGCCACTCGGTCACGAGCGCGATCACGGGGTGCGGCGTGTCGCGGTCGAATTCCGTGCTGTTCGCGCCCGCGAGACCGACGACATTGCGCGCAAACTCGATCACCGCGAGCTGCATGCCCAGGCAAATGCCCAGATACGGTACCTTGTTCTCGCGCGCGTACTGGATCGCCTTCATCATTCCTTCCACGCCGCGCTTGCCGAAGCCTCCTGGAACAAGTATCGCGTCCACGCCCTTCAGGAGGGCGCCGATGCCTTCCTTCTCGATCGTTTCCGAATCGACATAGCGTATGTTGACCCGGCTGCGCGCGTGGATCCCGGCGTGCACGAGCGCTTCGTTGAGCGATTTGTAGGAATCGGCGAGGTCGACGTATTTGCCGACCATGGCGACGGTGATCTCGTGCTGGGGGCTCTCGAGCGCCTCGACTAGCTTTTTCCACGCCCTGAGTTCGGCGGGCTTGGCGATGATGCCGAGCTTGTGGCAGACGATCTCGTCGAGCATCTGCTGGTGCAGCATCCAGGGAATTCTGTAAATCGAGTCCGCGTCCCAGACCGAGATGACGGCGTTGGCCTGAACGTTGGTAAACAGCGCGATCTTCTTCTTTTCTTCCTCGGAGATGGGCCGGTCCGAACGGCACAAGAGCGCATCGGGCTGGATTCCGATCCCCCGCAGTTCCTTCACCGAGTGCTGAGTGGGCTTGGTCTTGATTTCGCCTGCGCTCTTGATGAAAGGCACGAGCGTCAAGTGGACGTAGCAGGTATTGTGCGCGCCGAGCTCGAGTCCCATCTGCCGCACCGCTTCGAGGAAG
>DATHJM010000417.1:0-6866 GCA_035489775.1 Burkholderiales bacterium | reverse complement strand
CCGCGCGCAACGCCGCGACCCACGCGTGTCCGATTTTTTGTCGCAGGCCTGGGCGTGGCGCCGGCTCCGAGAGCACGACCTCGCTCGGCTCCTGCGCGTGAATCAGCGCAAGACCCGGCCGATCGAGCGTGAGCGCGTCGTTCGCCGCGAGGAAGTAATCCTCGCGGTCCCTGTTCTGGGTGATCCAGAGCGCTCCTCGCACGCACTCGACCCGCGCACCCCTGGGGTCGTAGAGACGGAGGACCTCTCGTGCTTCGAGATGAAGCTGGGCGTGATCAAACCTGATGTTCAAGAGGGCACCTGTCCTGAATGAGGAGAGGCATCGCTCACGCTCCTCTGCCAGACTCGCCGCGACCCGCCGAGCGCGCGGCCGTCGTGAATCGGAACCCCCGGCACGAAAACCCGGACGAGTCCGCGCCACACGGCGTAGAGCAGCGCGCCCAGGGCGACCCTATACCTTGGCACCCGGCTTTTCTCCGCAAACTTGATGTTCATGATCGTTCCTTTCATAATGCGTTGGCCGCATGCTCTTCTGCGCTTCGGCCGCGGCCTGGCCTGCGCGGATTTGGAGAGTGAGATTATTCTTCCAAGGGCGGGCCGGATCAAACGATCTTTTGGCATGTTTTGCATGAGAAAAAGGAATGCTTAAGCCGGCGCGTGGCCTGCCTTCGCTCGACCTGCTGAAAGGCTTCGAGGCCGCCGCGCGCAATCTGAGCTTCACCAAGGCGGCCGCGGAGCTTTTCGTCACCCAGTCGGCGATCAGCCGCCAGATGAAGACTCTCGAGGATCAGCTGGGCATCAGCCTGTTCCGCCGGCGCCATCGCGAGCTGCGCCTTACCGAGGACGGACAGACGCTCTACAAGTCCGCGGGCGAGGCGCTGCGGCTGTTGCGCGATGCCACCGCCAGGCTCGGCGCACGCGCGGCCGGGATGCTCACGGTCACGACCACCGTGTCCTTTGCCGCGCTGTGGCTGGTACCGCGGCTCAACGACTTCCAGCGCGCGCATCCCGGGATCGACATGCGGCTTGCCGCGACGAACGAAATTCAGGACCTCGAGCGCGAAAGCATCGATCTCGCCATCCGCTATTGCACGCCGAAAGCCGCCGGTGGCGGCGCCGTGCGGCTTTTCGGCGAGCGGGTCTTTCCCGTGTGCGCCAAGTCGGTGCTCGGCGGCCGCAAGCTGAAATCGCCGCTGGACCTTTCGGGGCAGGTATTGCTGCACTACGATGATCCCGAGCGGCGCTACCCCTGGCTCAGCTGGGACGTGTGGTTCGAGCTGACGCAGACGCAAGGCGTAAAACCGGCCGGCAGCTTGCGCTTCTCCCATTACGATCAGCTTATCCAGGCCGCGGTCGAAGGCCAGGGCATCGCGCTCGGGCGAAGCCGGTTCGTCAACAATCTGGTGAGGCTCGGCAAGCTGGTCCTGCCGTTCGGGAACCGCTACATGCGCTCGCCCAACGATTCGCGCGCCTATTTCATGGTCGTGCCGCCGCGATCGGCCGCCCGCCCGGAGGTCGCCGAATTTTCCAGCTGGCTGCAACAACAGGCGCAGGCCGACGACGCGGATGCAGCGCAGCCGCCGCGCGACGCCAGCGCGGCACTTAGAGGTGCGGGATGAGTGCCCTGATTCGATACGCCATCGTCCCTGAGCGTCCCGAAGCGCACCTGTACCGCGTCACCTGCACGGTGACCGACCCCGATCCTTCCGGGCAACAGTTTGCGCTGCCGGCCTGGATTCCCGGGAGCTACATGATCCGAGAGTTCGCGCGGCACGTCGTCTCCATCCGCGCCGCGAGCGGCCGCCGGCCGGTAACAATCGAGAAACTCGACAAGCACACCTGGCGCGCGCGGCCGGCTGCCGGACCGCTGACGGTGACCTGCAAAGTGTATGCGTGGGACCTGTCGGTGCGCGGCGCGCATCTCGATACCCGGCACGCGTTTTTCAACGGCGCTTGCGTGTTCCTGCGCGTGCTCGGGCGGGAACACGCTCCCTGCGAGCTCGAGATCGTTCGGCCCAGAGGGGCGCGCTACCGGAATTGGCGCGTTGCCACCGCGATGTCGAGAAAACGCGCGAAACCGTACGGCTTCGGCGCGTATGTCGCAGGGGACTACGACGAGCTCATCGATCACCCCGTCGAGATGGGCGAGTTTACGCTTGCAAGCTTTCGCGCATGCGGCGTGCCCCACGACATCGTGATCACCGGCCGCCACGCGGCCGACACCCGCAGGCTGCAGCGCGACCTCAAGCGATTGTGCGAGCATCACATACGCTTCTTCGGCGAGCCTGCGCCGATGAAGCGTTACGTATTTCTCGTGACCGCGATCGGCGAAGGCTACGGGGGACTCGAACACAGGGCTTCCACCGCGCTGTTGTGCTCGCGCGACGATCTGCCGCGCGAGGGCGAGATCGAGGTGACCGAGCGTTACCGCGGCTTCCTCGGTCTCGTCAGCCACGAGTATTTCCACACCTGGAACGTGAAGCGCATCAAGCCCGCCGCATTCACGCCCTACGATCTGCATCGCGAGAACTACACGACGTTGCTCTGGGCTTTCGAAGGCATTACGTCCTACTACGACGATCTGGCTCTGGTTCGCTGCAGACTGATAGGGAAAAAGGATTATCTGGAGCTGCTCGGCCGCTCGATCACGGCTCACCTGCGCACGCCCGGCCGCACGAAACAAAGCGTCGCGGAATCGAGCTTCGACGCCTGGATAAAATACTATCGCCAGGACGAAAACTCGCCGAACGCGATCGTGAGCTACTACGCCAAGGGAAGCCTCGTCGCGCTGTGCCTCGACCTGCTCATCCGCGACAAGACCCGGGCAAAGAAATCCCTCGATGACCTCATGCGCGCGCTGTGGCGGCGCCACGGCCTCGCCGGAGTCGGCGTCGAGGAGGACGGCATCGAACGTCTTGTGGAAGAGGTGACGGGTCTGCGGCTCAGCCGATACTTCGACGACTGGCTGCGCTCGACGCGTGAATTGCCGCTGAAGGCGCTGCTCGCGACCCATGGGGTGGAGATGGATCTGCGTCCGCCCGAGTCGGCTCAGGACAAAGGCGGGAGACCGGCTCGCTCGAAAAGCGCTGCGGGCCTCGCGATGCTCGGCATTCGCGCGCGAGCGCAGGGCGACGACACCACCGTCACGCACGTGCTCGAGGGCGGCGCGGCCCAGGAGGCGGGCGTTGCGGCCGGCGACCTGATCGTCGCGGTGGACGGCCTGCGGCCCGGACAGGCGGGACTGGACGCGGCCTTGGCCAAGCGCCGCGCGGGGGAGCGCGTCAGGATCCACGCCTTTCGCCGCGACGAGCTGATGAGCTTCGATGTGCAACTCAAGAGCGCGGCGGCTGATACCTGCGTGCTCTCCGAATCGGCAGACGGGAAGCGGCTGCGCGAACGGTGGCTCGGGCACGGCGAGTCGGCGTAAAATCCGGGCTGAATCGTCGCATTTCAGCCCGGATGAACGCCCCCGACAAGACTGCTCTCGCCGTCAGCTACGCCGACGTCGCCTCCGCGGCGGAGCGGCTGGCGGGCCACGCGCACCGCACGCCCGCGCTCACGTCCAGCACGGTCAATCGACGCACGGACGCGGACGTGTTCTTCAAGTGCGAGAACCTTCAGCGCATCGGTGCGTTCAAGTTTCGCGGCGCCTACAACGCGATGTCGCGGTTGGCTCCCGATGAACGCAAGCGAGGCGTCCTCGCCTACTCCTCGGGCAACCACGCGCAGGCGGTGGCTCTCGCGGGCAAGCTCCTCGGCATCCGCGTCACGATCGTGATGCCGGCCGATGCACCCGCCGTCAAACTCGAAGCGACTCGCGGCTACGGCGCCGAGATCGTCGTCTACGACAAGCACAAGGAAGTCCGCGAGGAGGTCGCGGAGCGGACAGCCCGCGAGCGCGGGCTCGCGATGATCCCGCCTTTCAATCATCCGCACGTGATAGCGGGGCAGGGCACCGCGGCAAAAGAGCTGATCGACGAAGTGGGGCCGCTCGACTATCTTTTTGTTCCGGTCAGCGGCGGCGGACTGATCTCGGGCTGCGCGGTCGCCGCATCGCATCTCTCGCCCGGCTGCAAGGTCATCGGCGTGGAGCCCGAGGCGGGCGACGACGCCACGCGCTCGTTCAAGACGAAGACTCTGCAAACTTGCCACAACCCGGACACCATCGCCGACGGCGCCCGCACCCATGCGCTCGGAAGCCTTACCTTTCCCTTGGTGCTGCGCTACGTGCACGACATGGTCACGGTGAGCGACGCGGAGCTCGTCGAAGCCGTGCTTTACCTGTGGGAGCGCATGAAGATCATCGTCGAACCGACCGGAGCGCTCGGCGCCGCGGGCCTCTTCGCGCGAAGGCTGCCCGTAGCGGGCAAGCGGGTCGGGGTGATCCTCTCGGGCGGCAACGTCGATCTCAAGCTGATGGCGAAGTACTTCTAGTCCAGACCTGCCAGCGTTCCTTTCCGGCGAAGATCGGGATCGAGTCGCTCACCGCCGCATCGGCGGCCCGGTCGAAATGCCCGCCGAGCAGCGGTTCCAGTTCTCCGCTCTTCAATCCGAAGGGCGGGCCGCGCTCGGTATCGTCGAAGAAAAAAAATCCGGCCAGCCGCCCTCCGGGACGCAGGAGCTCGGCGACCCGCGGCGCATAGCGAGGCCAGAGGCGCCGGGGCAGCGCGCACAGAAACGCGCGCTCATAGACGATGTCGAACGGCGCTTCGAAATCGGATTCGAAAAAGTCGGCGAGCCTTACACGGTCCGACAGAGGCCCGAGCGTGCGTTGCACCCGCTCGATCGCGGCTTCAGCGAAATCGACTGCGAGTACGTCAAACCCGGCTTGCGCGAACGCGCGCACTTCGTAGCCCGAGCCGCAGCCTGGAATCAGAGCACGCTGCCCTCGCGGCTCGGTCCGGAGGAATTGTTCGAGCGCCGCCGGGACGCCGCCGGCATCCCAGGGCGTAAAGTCCTCGCGAAATCGCCTGTCCCAGAATTCCGGTCGCGCCGCATCCTCCTTCATCGATCAACCCTTGACGCACACCACTTGCTTCAGCGTGTGCACGACATCGACGAGATCGGTCTGGTCCGCCATGACCTGGTCGATATCCTTGTAGGCTCCGGGGATCTCGTCGAGCACGCCCTTGTCTTTGCGGCATTCGACGCCCTGGGTCTGCGCGATGAGGTCGGCGCGCGAGAAACGTCGCTTCGCCTCGTTCCGGCTCATGCGGCGCCCGGCCCCGTGGGCGCAGGAAAAGAAGGACTCGGGGTTGCCCTTGCCGCGCACGATGTAGGAGCGCGCGCCCATGCTGCCCGGGATGATGCCGAGCTCCCCTGCGCGCGCGCTGATCGCGCCCTTACGCGTTATGTAAACGTGCTCGCCGAGGTGTTTTTCCCGCTGCACGTAGTTGTGATGGCAGTTGATCGCTTCGCCGGAGACCTCGAACGCCGGAAAATGGCGATGCAGTGCCTCGAGGATCAGCTCCAGCATTTCGCTCCGGTTCGCGAGCGCGTAGTCCTGCGCCCAGCCGACCGCCTCGACGTAGTCATCGAAGAGCTTCGAGCCCTCGCTGAACCAGCCGAGGTCGCGGTCGGGCACATGGATGTCGCTCTTCATCATAGCCTCGCGCGCCGCCGCGATGAAATACTGGCCGATGCAATTGCCGATGCCGCGGCTGCCCGAATGCAGCATCACCCAGAGGCGTTCGCTTTCGTCGAGGCAAAGCTCGATGAAATGGTTGCCGCCGCCCAGCGAGCCCATCTGGCGCACCCATTTCCTTTCGTGATCGCGTTGCATCTTCGCGATCCTCGGATATTTTCGAACGATCTCCGCAAGTCGCCGCGCGAGCGGCGTGCAGGCGTCGCGGCGCGCGCCGGACTCGCGGTGCTCGTCGAACCCCACCGGCACGGCCTGCTCGATCGCCGCACGCACGCGCGCGAGACTGTCCGGAAGCTGCTCCGCCCTGAGCGAAAGGCGCACGGCGTTCATGCCGCAGCCGATATCGACTCCGACCGCCGCGGGGATGATCGCGCCCCGCGTCGGAATCACCGACCCCACCGTCGCGCCGATTCCCGCGTGCACGTCCGGCATCGCCGCAACGTGCCCGAACACGATCGGCAGCTGCGCCACGTTCGCGAGCTGAGCCCGCGCACGGGCGTCGAGGTCGTCGGTGAAAACCTTGACCGGAACGCGGCCGCCTTCGATGATTTGCCTGATGGGCATGGGTGGCATTCTACCGGCGCGCAACGGGCCGGAACGGGGCGCGGTAACATCTCGTTGCAAACAAATGTCTTGCGAAATGGGGCAGTTACATTTCCTTGCTGTAATCGGCCAAAGCTCGCCCGACAGGAGCGAGCCCGACGCGGGCGGTCCAAATGAAAATTGAGAGCCATCTGATGACCGAGAAACGCCGCTCGCTGCGCGGCGCGTGGGTTGTGATCCTCGTGCTGCTGCTGGCGGCCGCGGGGGCGGCGGTCTATTTCCTCCAGCCGAGCGCCCCCCAGGCCCCGGTGGGCCGGCGAGGCATCGACCCCACGCGCCCGACGCCGGTCGCGGTTGCCACGGCGAAGACCGGCGACATCAACATCTATCTGAACGGCCTGGGGACCGTGACGCCGCTCCGGACCGTGACTGTCAGGAGCCGGGTGGATGGAGAGGTCATCCGGGTGGTCTTTACCGAGGGGCAACTGGTCAAAGCAGGTGACCTGCTCGCCGAAATCGATCCGAGGCCCTTTCAGGTTCAGCTCACTCAGGTTGAAGGCCAGATGGCGCGCGACCAGGCGCTGCTCGCGAACGCCCGCATCGACGTGGAGCGGTACCGCACGCTTTACGCGCAGGACTCGATCGCCAAGCAGCAGGTGGACACTCAGGAAGCGCTGGT
>DATHJM010000416.1:0-2611 GCA_035489775.1 Burkholderiales bacterium | reverse complement strand
GCCTTGGCCGACTCCGCGGCGAGACGGTCCACGATGGCGTCCGGGGTCTTCGCCGGCGCATTCAGCCCGTACCATTGCGAGGTTTCGAAGCCGGGATAGCCTTGCTCCGCTACCGTGCCGACGTCCGGGAGGATAGGCAGGCGCTTGGTCGTGCCGACCGCAACGACGCGAAGCTTGCCCGACTTCACGTGAGGCATGAACGGCGGGGTTCCGGCGGCGGAGAACTGGGTGCGTCCGGCGACGAGATCGATGAGGTTGGGGCCGGTGCCTTTATAGGGCACGTGCTGGATGTCGATATGACTCACGAGCTTCAGGTATTCGATCGCGAGATGCCCGGCGCTGCCGTTCCCGGCGCTGCCGTAGTTGAGCTTGCCCGGCTCTTTCCTGGCGAGGGCCACGAACTCGCGCAGGTTTTTCGCCGGCACGCTTTCGTGAACCACGAAGATGGTCGGCACTTTGGCGAAGAGCGAGACCGGCCGGAAGTCATTGTTCGCGTCATAAGGGAGCTTTTCGAACATGTACGGATTCATCGCCAGCGTGCCGACATGGCCGATGATCAGCGTATAGCCGTCGGGTTCGGCCTTTGCGACTTCTTCCATGGCGATATTGCCGCCTGCACCGGGCTTGTTCTCGACCACGAACTGCTGGCCGAGCCCCTTGCTCATCTCGGCGGAGAAAGCGCGCGCGACGATGGAGGAACTGCCTCCGGGCGCAAAGGGCACGATAAGGCGGATCGGCTTGGACGGGTACGCCCCCGAAGTCTGCGCCAGCGCCGCCGCCGCACAACACAGGGCGGCGGTGAACGCCGCGATTTTCGAGAGCACCGGAATCTCCCTTGTCTTGCGTCTTACGCGGCCGCGCGAACGGAAGGGCCTGCTTTTCCAAGTATTTCGCGCAGGACGAACGGCAGGATGCCTCCATGCTGGTAGTAGTCCACCTCGATCGGCGTGTCGATGCGAAGCAGCAGCGGCACTTCCTTGACGCTGCCATCGGCTCGCCGGATCACCAGCGTCGCGTCCTGCTGCGGCTTGAGCTCTCCCTCGACGCCGCGGAGGTCGATGGTTTCGTCGCCTTTGATGCCCAGCGACGCGACCGTGTCGCTGCCCTTGAACTCCAGGGGCAATACGCCCATGCCGACGAGGTTCGAGCGGTGGATGCGCTCGAAGGTCTTCACGATCACCGCGCGCACACCCAGGAGCAGCGTGCCTTTGGCGGCCCAGTCGCGCGAGCTGCCGGTGCCGTATTCCTCGCCGCCGAACACCACGGTGGGCACGCCTTCGGCGATGTATTTCATGGCCGCTTCGTAGATCGGCATCTGCTCGCCTGAAGGCTGGTGGATGGTGATGCCGCCCTCGAGGCGCGAGCCGTCGGGCCTCACCGGAATCATCAGATTCTTGATGCGCACGTTGCCGAAGGTGCCGCGCAACATGATCTCGTGATTGCCGCGGCGCGCGCCGAAGCTGTTGAATTCGGATACCGGCACGTCGTGTTCCTGCAGATAGATGCCGGCCGGGGAGGTGGGCTTGATCGAGCCCGCCGGGCTGATATGGTCCGTTGTCAGCGAGTCGCCGAAGATCCCCAGGACGCGCGCACCGCGGACCGGCCCCGCCGTGCGCGGGTGCATGGAAAAGTCCTTGAAGAACGGCGGCTCGGCGATGTAGGTCGACTTCGGCCAGGTGTACGCCTGGCCCGACACCGAAGGCACCTGGGTCCACATCGGATTGGCGTCGGCGAGATTGCTGTAGAGCTTCTGGAAGGTCTTCGGGTCCATCGCGTACTTCATGCAGTCCTGGATCTCCTGCGCGGAGGGCCAGATGTCGCCGATCCACACGTCTTCGCCTTTTTTCCCCTTGCCGAGCGGCTCGGTCATGAGGTCTTTCAGCACGGTGCCGGCGAGCGCGTAAGTCACCACCAGGGGCGGAGAGGCGAGGAAGTTCGCGCGCAGGCTCGCATGGATGCGCGCTTCGAAGTTGCGGTTGCCCGAGAGCACGGCGGCGCATACGAGATCGTTCTGGGCAATCGTTTCCTCGATGGTCGGGCGAAGCGGTCCGGAGTTGCCGATGCAGGTGGTGCAGCCGTAGGCGGCGAGATTGAAGCCGAGCTTCTCCAGATAGGGCAGCAGCCCCGCCCTTTTCAGGTACTCGGTCACGACCCGTGAGCCGGGCGCGAGCGAGGTTTTCACGTACGGCTTGACGGTGAGGCCGCGTTCCACCGCCTTCTTTGCGAGCAGCCCCGCGGCGAGCAGCACGCCGGGGTTCGAAGTGTTGGTGCATGAAGTGATCGCGGCGATCATCACGTCGCCCGCGCCGATTTCCATGCCGTCGCGGGTCCTGACGCGTTTTTTCAGGTCCTCGGGTTTCTTCGAGAAGCCGTTCTCGGCGGCAGACTTCGAGAAGAGCTCGGTGAACTTCGCTTTCACCTTGCCGAGCTCGATGCGGTCCTGCGGGCGCTTGGGGCCGGCGAGGGAAGGCGTCACGCCGGCGAGGTCGAGCTCGACCACCTGGCTGTAGTCGATCGCGCCCTTCTTTATGGTGCCGTACATGCCCTGGGCCCTGAAGTAGGAACCGAGCGCGTCGATTTCCTCTTTCGTGCGCCCGGTGCCTTCGAAATA
>DATHJM010000415.1:0-6436 GCA_035489775.1 Burkholderiales bacterium | reverse complement strand
GCGAGCACCTCTCGCGAGGACGAAGTCACCCAGATCTCCTCCGCCGAGCGCAGCTCGCTCTCGACGTGGTGCTCGAGATCCTGCACGCCCACTTGCTCCCTCACGAGGTTCGCCCCGTCGCCGAGAGCGAGCTGCGCTCGGCGGAGGAGATCTGGGTGACTTCGTCCTCGCGAGAGGTGCTCGCCATCACGACGCTCGATGAAAAGCCGGTCGGCACAGGGGAAAATGCGGGAAAGCCCGGGCCGGTGTTCAAGCGCGTCTACGCGCTGTACCAGCAGTACAAAGCCAAGGTGATGCGCGCTCCCGCCCATGCGTGAAAACGACGCGCCCGTTCTCGCCTTCCCTTGCGAATTCCCCATCAAGGTGATGGGAAAGACGCAGGCCGGGTTTGCGCAGGCGGTGATCGAGGTGGTGAAGCGACACGCGCCCGATTTCGATCCGGCGACGCTCGGAATGCGCCCGAGTCGCGAGGGGAAGTACCTTTCGCTCACCTGCAACGTGCGCGCGGTCTCGCGCGAGCAGCTCGACGAGCTTTACCGGGAATTGTGCGATCATCCGATGGTGACGATGGTGTTGTGAACCGCCCTGTGCAAAGCGCAACGAGATCAGCTTACGCCGTCGTTCCCGCGCGACCGAGAATGACCGCCGGCAAAACACCGGTCGTCAGGCATCTCGGCCCCGCCGAGTATGCTCCGACCTACCAGGCGATGCGCCGGTTTACCGATGCGCGCGGAACGACAACGCCCGACGAGCTCTGGGTGCTCGAGCATCCGCCGGTCTACACCGTCGGTATCGCAGGCAGGGAAAAGCACTTTCCCCGCGAATCGGCGATTCCGCTCGAGCGGATCGACCGCGGCGGGCAGATCACCTATCACGGGCCGGGCCAGGCGATCGTGTACGCCCTCATCGATCTCGCGCGACGCGGCCTGACTGTGCGCGGCATGGTGAGCTTGGTCGAGCAAGCGGTGATCGAAGTGCTCGGGGCTCATGGCGTGGGAGCCGAGCGCAGGAACGGCGCACCTGGCGCATACGTCAACGGCGCGAAGATTGCGGCGCTCGGGCTTCGGGTGCGGCGCGGCTGCTGCTATCACGGCGTCGCGCTCAACGTGGACATGGACCTCGCGCCCTTCTCTGCGATCGACCCCTGCGGCTACCCCGGCCTTGCGGTCACGCAGACCCGCGCGCACGGAGTCCTCGCCGGCGCGAAGGAAATGGGCGACGAGCTCGCCTGCCGCATCGCCCGACTCATCGAGGGCAAATGACGGCGACCATCGAAAAAAAGAAAGGCCTGGCGAAGACGCGCATCCCGATCGCGCTCGCGCCGGTCGAGCGCCTCGCCAAGCCCGAATGGATCCGCGTGCGCGCCGCCTCGCCCGGTTCGCGCTTTCACGACATCAAGCGGATCCTGCGCGAGAAGCGCCTGCACACCGTGTGCGAGGAAGCCTCCTGCCCCAACATCGGCGAGTGCTTCGGAAAAGGCACTGCGACCTTCATGATCCTGGGGGACCTGTGCACGCGGCGCTGCCCGTTCTGCGACGTCGCTCACGGACGGCCGCACGCGCCCGATCCGGAGGAGCCGGCGCACCTCGCGCAGACAATCGCCGCGCTCGGCCTCTCGTACGTCGTCATCACCAGCGTCGATCGCGACGACTTGAAAGACGGCGGCGCGCGTCACTTCGTCGACTGCATCCGCGCGGTGAGGGAACATTCGCCTCGAACACGCATCGAGGTTCTCGTGCCCGATTTCCGCGGGCGGCTCGAGCGTGCGCTCGACGTTCTGGCAAGTGCTCCGCCCGACGTCATGAACCACAACCTGGAAACCGTGCCGCGCCTCTACCGGCAGGCGCGGCCGGGCGGCCATTACCCGCATTCGCTGAAGCTTCTCGCGGATTTCAAGGCGCACCATCCGAGCGTCCCGACCAAGTCGGGCCTGATGGTGGGCCTGGGCGAGACCGACGAGGAAATCCTTCAGGTGATGAGCGATCTGCGCGCGCACCGCGTGGACATGCTCACGATCGGCCAGTACCTGCAGCCTTCGGCGCATCATCTTCCGGTCGCACGCTATGTGCACCCGGACACCTTCGCGATGTTCCAGAGGGAAGCGCAAGAGCTGCGCTTCAGCCACGCCGCGGTCGGCCCGATGGTGCGTTCCTCATACCATGCCGACCAGCAGGCGCACGCGGCGGGAGTGAACTAGGGGATGTTCTTGTTTCGCATTCTTGGATCTGTTGCCCCGCTTGTCATTCCGGCCGCCGTCTTGGCCGCGGGCCTCGATGACATTTCCAACCGCGACGCCATCAACGGGCTGAAGGAAGCTCTTGTCAGAGGCTCCCAGGCCGCCGTAGCACGCTTGGGCGTCGAGAACGGGTTTTTCGGAAACGACCGCGTCAAGATTCCTCTGCCACCTTCCCTGCGAAGACTCGAAGCGGTGATGCGCTCGATCGGCATGGACGGGCACGCCGACGAGCTGGTGCTACGCATGAACCGCGCGGCCGAGACCGCGGTACCCGAAGCCAGGACCTTGCTCGTGGATGCGGCAAAGAAAATGAGCGTGCAGGACGCCAGAGGCATCCTCGCGGGCGGCGGCGACGCGGCGACCCAGTATTTCAAGCGCACGACTTCCGAGCCGCTGGTCAAGCGATTCCAGCCGATCGTCAAGAAAGCGATGCAAAAAGTGAAGCTCGCCGAGAAGTACGACGAGATCGCCGCGAGCGGAGCGAAGCTCGGACTGGTAAAGGAAGAAGATGCGCAGCTGGAGGACTACGTCACGCGCAAGGCACTCGACGGCTTGTTCATCGTCATGGCCGAAGAAGAGAAGAAGATCCGCCAGGATCCGGCCGGCGCGGCCTCGGCGATCCTCAGGAAGGTGTTCGGGGCAATCGGAAAATAGACCGTAGCGCTCCCCGCACAACCTGAATCAACTACGCAGAGTTCAAAGGATCGGAAAGATCGGAAGTTCGGCGGATTTTAAGGTGCGCGAACTGGCCGCTCTCGGCCAAAAGCAGTCATTCGGCTATACGGGTACGCTCGGTCCGATCGCTCGCTGAGTTTTGCGGCGTTCGCCCGCTCGCCGCTGCTGAAACGGCGCGAAGGACCGTTCCAGTTGCCGGCGTTCATCCCCCCGGCGGCGGTCCTTCAGCCACTCGACGGCTTCCGCCTCCCTTTGAAAGCTGCGGAGACGGATTCCCCGCTGGCGGCCAAGCAATGAGAAGTAATCGTGGGACATACCGAGTTCCACGGTATCGCCGAGGAGGGCGATTTTGTGCATCGGATCCGATGCGATTTTCGAGAGAGTCCTCAGAACCCCGTGCCTCTCGATGGTGAACAGAGGCTTCGACAGGCGCACGTACATGAGAACGCGCGAGCACGGGTGATCGATGCTGGCCAATACGACGGCGTTAAGAAACTTCCGTGTCTCGTCGGGGGTTTCCCGGTCGAGCAACTCCGCCCTGAGAAAACCGTTTTCGTCGGAGATCCGGTATTCCATAGTCCGAAGAATTAACCGACGTGGAGGTCGGTCTCGGTACAGTTTCTCCTTATAGACCGGGAGCAATGCTGCTTTCATCCATAGTCCCTTTGGGTTATTTCACTGGCGTCGATCTTTAGCTACAGTTGTAGCTCTTTAACTACAGCGCTGGGAGAGTGACGGATGAATGAAGACTTGACTTGGGAGGTCAGGTACGAAGCCGCTGGACGCGAATCTCGGCAGAAAGCACTGGCAAAAGCGTGCTTCTACTGGAAAAAAGGTGGCCAACTCATGCGGTCTGCTGAATTCACGCAGTCAGAGCTTGAAGTCGAGTGCGAGCGGCTGAGTGAAACCGGAACAGATCTGACGCAGTTTGTGCTCGCACTAACGCAGCTCGCTCTTTCTACCGGACAAGCGGAGAGAGAGGAGGTAGCGTTGTACGGCGTTGATCAACGGAGGGCGTGACAGTCACGTCGAACGTCCGCTTAGGGTCGATAGCCACCGCAGGGCACGGGGGCCCTGCTAGGCGTCGGGCGCCGGGTCCGGCTCCCTAGAAATACACCCGCGTGCGTCCGGGATTGCGCGAAACGTCGTAGAGCGCCGAGCGGGCCACGTTCGCCACCTTGCGCACGCCCGCGTGCGACAGCAGCGTCTCGCTCGCGTAGTCGCTGTCCTCGTCGCATACCAGGCGCAGCTCCACGATCGAGAGCCGCGCGGCGGTGGCCCGCCGCAGGATGCGGTCGTTGAAGATCGCGAGCGCCGTGGCGGCCACTCGCTCCTGCGAGGGCTCGACATATCGCGCCGGAACGAGCGTGCATACGATGGTCGGCACACCGGCCTCAATGGCGGCGGCGATGAGGCGGGCGAACATGTTCTCGAATTCATCGGCGGCCAGGGCCAGAGCGTCCAGGGCCTCCCGGATCGTCCGCGCACTGCCCTGCAGCAGTCCGCTCGTCTCGATCGCCCAGCCGCCGTCGACGCAGATCCCGATGTGAGAGGCTCCCGCCGGAATCACCCGCACCCGACCCTGCCGCAGCACCTCGGGCGGCTGGAGAACAGTCAGCTTCCAGGGATTGCGGGGCCGCGGGACGAGTGCGCTCTCGGCCTGGCCCTTTCCGAGATCTATGTTTTGCAAAGCGTCACCGAGCAGCACGAGGTGCCGGATGACATCGGGTGAAGGATGCTCTTCCTGAACGGGATTCGGTATCACGTCGTCCTCCTCTGTAACGACCGGATGGGTTTTCTTGTGGGCGCTTAGTGCGCCTTTTCCCAATTCTGTCCCGATCCCACGTCCACCACAAGAGGCACTTTCAGCTTTGCCACGCCGCTCATCAGCTCCGGGATCCGGGCCTTTACGCGCGCCAGCTCGTCCTCCGGCGCCTCGAGCACCAGCTCGTCGTGCACCTGCATGATGAGCTTGGTCGAAAGCCTTTCGCGGTCGAGCCAACTCCGCACGGCGATCATCGCGAGCTTGATCAGGTCTGCGGCGGTGCCCTGCATGGGTGCGTTGATCGCAGCGCGCTCGGCCCCGGCGCGGCGCGCGGGGTTGGAGCTCTTGATCTCGGGCAGCCACAGGCGCCTGCCGAACACGGTCTCGACATAACCGCGGTCGCGCGCGGTCTTGCGCGTTTCCTCCATGTACTTTGCCACCCCGGGATAACGGGTGAAATAACTCGCGATGTAGGCCTGCGCGGTGGCGCGCTCCAGGCCCAGCTGCTGCGCCAGGCCGAACGCCGACATCCCGTAGATCAACCCGAAGTTGATCACCTTGGCGTAGCGGCGCTCCTCCGGCGTGACTTCCTTCAGCGAGCGCCCGAAAACCTCGGCGGCGGTCGCGCGGTGAATGTCCTCCTCCGCCGCGAACGCGCGCAGCAGATTCTCATCCCCGGAGATGTGCGCCATGATGCGCAGCTCGACCTGCGAATAATCGGCGCTCACGATGGCGTGGCCCTTCGGCGCGACGAAGGCTTCGCGGATGCGCCGCCCCTCGGGGGTCCTCACGGGAATGTTCTGCAGGTTGGGATCGTTCGATGCAAGGCGCCCGGTGACTGCGATCGCCTGTCCGTAGTTGGTGTGCACCCTGCCCGTGCGCGAATTCACCATCTTCGGCAATTTGTCCGTGTAGGTGGACTTGAGCTTCGAGATTTCGCGGTAGTCGAGCAGCATCTTTGCGAGAGGGTGATCGAGCGCCAGCTTCTCCAGCACGTCCTCGTCGGTCGAGGGCGCGCCGGAAGGGGTCTTCTTGATGACGGGCATTCCCTTTTTTTCGAAGAAAATCTCGGCGATCTGTTTCGGCGAGCTGAGATTGAAAGGCTGCCCCGCCTCCTTGTGGGCTCTGGCCTCCAGGTCGAGCATTTTCTGCCCCAGCTCGTGGCTCATCGCCTCGAGCTGCGCCGCGTCGATCAGGACGCCGTCCCTTTCCATCCTGAAAAGGACTTCGCGCGCAGGGAGCTCGATCGAGCCGTAGACGTAGAGGAGCTTTTCAGCGGCCTCCAGTTTCGGAAGGAGCACATGGTGGATCCTAAGCGTGAAGTCGGCGTCCTCGGCGGCGTAGGCCGCGGCCCGCGCGACATCGACCTGCTCGAAGGGAATGCGCCCGGCGCCCGTGCCCGTCACCTCGTCGTAGCTGAGAGTTTTCAGCCCGAGATGGCGCATGGCGAGGCTGTCCATGTCGTGGCGCGCGTGGCTCTCCAGCACGTAGGATTCGAGCAGCGTGTCGTGCGCGATGCCCCTCAAGGCGACGCCGTGATTGGCGAGCACGTGCTGGTCGTACTTGATGTTCTGGCCGAGTTTCTTGTGCGTTTCGCTCTCCAGCCAGGGTTTCAGCATTGCAAGCGCCGGCTCGACTCCCAGTTGATTCGGCGCGCCCGCGTAGTTGTGCGCAAGAGGCAGGTAGGCGGCGCGGCCAGCAAGCACGCTAAAGGACACCCCCACGAGCTTCGCCTGCATCGGGTCGAGGCTCGTCGTCTC
>DATHJM010000414.1:0-5361 GCA_035489775.1 Burkholderiales bacterium | reverse complement strand
CACGGCAACCTCTATCTCAAGCTGACCACGCACAACGTGCGCGAGTCGCGCGCGGGCAAGGCCACGCCGGAGAGTTTCTTCGCGCGCGTGGCAGGCGAATTCGGCGCTTCGCGCATCGCCTGGGGCTCGAATTTCCCCGCCTCCGAGGGCAGCCTGCCGGGCCTCCTCGGCGAGGCGCGCTCGGCGCTCGCGGCGCTCCCGAACCGGGACCGCGACTGGATTTTTTCGCGCACGGCGCAGTCGCTCTACCCCGCGCTCGCGGGCCATGGAGAAAAAAGTCGCGCCGGGCCTGCCGCAACGCACGAAACCAAGTTTATAATCCGGGAGTCCGGTTCTTCGAACCCCAGGAAAAAGGAGCACAGGTGAAAAGCTTGCCGGTCTTGGTCTTGCTGGTGTCTCTCCTCTTCGCAGTCGATTGTCCTGCACAAGCTCCCGGCGGCGCGTCGCAAGGCGCAGCTCCGGCGGCGTCGTCAGGCGTCATGTCGACCGTAGCTTCGGTAGTCGCGGCGGGAGTTGCCGCGACGGCAGCGGTGGCCACTTCCAATACGACCACGACCTCGAACCACTAAGCCGGGCGACGCCGCCGCGCTCGCCGCCCGCGGCGCGGGCGCGTCCGCGAATTTTCCCCGAGGAATCCTTCGATGATCACCCTGAATGTCAACGGCAAACCCGCGTCGGTGGACGCCGATCCGGACACGCCTCTCCTGTGGGTCCTGCGCGACCACCTCGGCATGACCGGCACCAAGTACGGCTGCGGCATGGCGCTGTGCGGCGCCTGCACCGTGCACGTGAATGGCCAGCCCGCGCGATCCTGCTCGACGCCCCTCTCCGCGGCGGCCGGCAAGAGAATCACGACCATAGAAGGCATCGGCCAGACCAAGGAAGGCAGAGTGCTGCAGGAGGCCTGGGTCGCGAACGACGTGCCGCAGTGCGGCTACTGCCAGTCGGGCCAGATCATGAGCGCCGCGGCGCTGCTCGCCAAGGTGAAGCGCCCCACAGACGCCGAAATCGAAAGCGCAATGGGCGGCAACGTGTGCCGCTGCGGCACTTACAATCGCATCAGCCTCGCGGTGAGGCAGGCCTCGCGGAACATCAAGTGACGCGCGAGGAGAGCGCATGAACGCATTTGAAATCGTCAACCTCAGCCGGCGCGACTTCCTCAAGGCGGGCGCGGGACTCACCCTCGGGATCGCGGTGCCGGACGCGCTCGCGCAAATGGCCGGCCCCGGCCAGGGCGGCGGCAGCGTCGTCGCGACCGGCCGGCTCGAACCCAACGCCTTCGTTCGCATCGGCACGGACAACACGGTCACGGTGATCGTGAAGCACCTCGAAATGGGCCAGGGCACGTATACGGGCCTGCCCACGCTCGTCGCCGAAGAGCTCGACGCCGACTGGGGCCAGATCAGGGTCGAGGGCGCGCCCGCGGACGCGAGCCGGTACAACAATCTGCTGCTCGGCCCGATGCAGGGCACGGGCGGCAGCACCGCCATGGCGAATTCGTTCGAGCAGATGCGCAAGGCAGGCGCCGCGGCGCGGGCGATGCTGGTCGCCGCGGCCGCCGAGCGCTGGAACGTCGCCCCGGATTCGATCACGATCGCGCGCGGCGCGGTGATGCACCTGCCTTCGAACCGCAGGACGAACTTCGGGCAGCTCGCGGCGAATGCGGCCAAGCTGCCGGTTCCGCAGGAAGTGAAGCTCAAGGACCCGAAGGACTTCGTGTTCATCGGCCGGCGCGTGACGCGCACCGACAGCCGCGCCAAGTCGAACGGCACGGCGATCTACACCCAGGACGTGAAGCTCCCGGGGATGCTCACGGCGCTGGTCGCGCATCCGCCGCGCTTCGGCGCAAAGCCGAAGCCGTTCGACGCGGCCAGGGCGAAAGCAGTCAAGGGCGTGGTCGACGTGGTGGCGATCCCGCAGGGCGTGGCGGTGCTCGCGAACGATTTCTGGTCGGCGAAAAAAGGCCGCGACGCGCTGGCCGTGGAGTGGGACGAGTCCGGCGCGTTCAAGCTGGGTTCGGCCGAGATCATGGCGCAGTACCGTGCGCTCGCCGCAACGCCTGGCCTGCCCGCGAGGAAGGAAGGCGATCCCGCCGGCGCGCTGGCGCGCGCGGCGAAGACGCTGGAAGCGTCTTACGAATTCCCGTACCTCGCGCACGCCTGCATGGAGCCGATGAACTGCGTCGTGAAGCTCTCCGCGGACGGCTGCGAGATCTGGAACGGCGAGCAGTTCCAGTCGATCGACCAGGGCGCTGTCGCCGCGGTCCTTGCGATGAAGCCCGAGCAGGTGAAGATCAACATGCTGTTCGCCGGCGGCAGTTTCGGGCGCCGCGCCAATCCGCAGGCGGATTACGTCGTCGAAGCGGTGCAGATCGCGAAAGCCATCGACGGCCGCGCGCCGGTGAAGCTCGTGTGGACGCGGGAGGACGACATGCGCGCGGGCTACTACCGCCCGATGTACTACCACGCGCTGAAAGCGGGCCTCGACGCGCAAGGGAACCTCATCGCCTGGCAGCACCGCATCGTCGGGCAGTCGATCCTCGGCGGCACCGCCTTCGAGGGCATGATGGTCAAGGACGGGATCGACGCCACCTCGGTGGAGGGCGCGGCGAACCTCCCGTATGCGGTTCCCAATCTGGGCGTGGAGCTGCACTCGCCCAGGATGGGCGTTCCGGTGCAGTGGTGGCGCTCGGTCGGCTCGACCCATACCGCGTTCTCGACCGAGACCTTTCTGGACGAGCTTGCCGTGGCGGCCGGAAAGGATCCGTTCCAGGTGCGCCGCGCGCTGCTCGCGAAATCCCCGCGGCACAAGGCGGTGCTCGAAATGGCCGCGGCCGAGGCCGACTGGAGCACGCCGCTGGTGTCGGCCCGGGTCGGAGACCGGCGCGGGCGCGGCATCGCCGTGCACGAGTCGTTCAATACGGTGGTCGCGCAGGTGGCGGAAGTCACGGTCAGGCGCGACGGCTCCTGGCGCGTGGACCGCGTCATGTGCGCGGTGGACTGCGGCCTGGCGGTGAACCCGGACGTGGTCCGCGCGCAGATGGAAGGCGGCATCGCCTTCGGCCTCACCGCGGCGCTGCACGGCGCAATCACCTTGAAGGACGGCGTGGTCGAGCAGTCGAACTTCCACGACTACATGCCGCTGCGCATGCACGAAATGCCGCGGATCGGGGTGTACATCGTGCGTTCGAACGAAAAACCCACCGGCGTCGGCGAGCCCGCCACGCCGGTCATCGCTCCCGCGGTAGCGAATGCATTGTTCGCCGCGACAGGAAAGCCGATTCGTTCTCTGCCCATCCGAATACAGGCTTAGCCGGATGTGGCCGAAGTGCTACGGCCACACAAATTGAAACACTTTAGTCGCCCCGCGCCGTCCGGGACTTTGCTAGCATTTGAGTCATCGTCCCGGAGCACGCGATCATGAAGATTCCCGCCTCGTCTCTCGTTTCGGTCGTGGTTCTGCTGGCAGCCAACGCGGGGCCGGCTTATGCCCAAATCTACAAGTGGGTGGACGAAGCCGGCAAAACGCATTATTCCGACAAGGCGCCCGCAGGCGGGAAGAATCTCGACACGGTGGCCGACAGAATTTCCGTCTATGCGCCCGACCCTTCTCTCCTCGCGCGCGCCGCGGCGACTCCCGAACGGAATCCGGCCCTTTCTGACAGAGTGGACAGGCTGGAGCGGCAGCTGCACGCCGAGCGACTGGCCCGGCAACAGTACGAGCTCGCCGCCTTTACGCAGGCCGCCCATGAACGCTGCCTTGCGGAACGGCGCGTGGATTGCGACTACGGCGGCATGCCGTATGCCGGCCCCATTGCGGTGGTCCCGATCCGGCACCGCCGTCCCATCCTCGTCCGCACCTCGCTCACGGGTCGGACCGCCGGAAACGTCGTGGGTCCAGGCATCATGCCCGGGACTTTCAACGGCCCGAACGCGATCACCGCTGGAAACTTCACCTTCCGGTAAGCGTCCCCCCGGAGCACCGACGGCGCAGGGAACCGCGGGCGAGTTTACGCCCCGCGGTGTTATATTGTATCGAGCCAGGGGAGTCAGCTTTGAAAAAGGAGATGAAATGAATCGAACGGGATTGCACGCTGCAGGCGCCGTGCTTGCTGCGGCTTTCATTGCGGGCGGCTGCGTCAGCCAGGGCACCTACGACAAGCTGGAGGCGGACAAGAACCAGGAGATCGACGGGCTGCAAAAGCAGCGCAGCGTGCTCCAGGGGCAGGTGCAGACTCTGCAGTCGCAGCGCTCGGCGCTCGAGCAGCAGAAAACGTCGCTGGAGCAGCAGCAGGCGGATTTGCGCAGGCAGATCGATGCCCTCGAGCAGCAGAAGACGCAATTGCTCACCGCCAGCCAGCAGACCCTGTCGCAATACGACTCGCTGGTGCGCAGCCTCACCGAGGAAGTCAAGAAAGGCGAGCTCCAGGTGCGGCAGTACAAGGACATGCTCACGGTCGACGTCGCCGAGCAGCTGTTCTTCGATTCCGGCCGGGCGAACCTCAAGGACACCGGCAAGGCGGTCCTGAAAAAGGTCGGCGAGGCGCTGAAAGGCTACGAGGACAAAGTCATCCGCATCGTCGGCCATACCGACAACGTGCCGATCAGCAAGTCGGCGCAGAAGGTCTTTCCCTCCAACTGGGAGCTGTCGGTCGCGCGCGCGACCACCGTGGTGCGCTACCTGCAGGAAGTGGGCATCCCGCCCGAGCGCATGATCGCCTCGGGCCGCGCCGAATACCAGCCCATCGCCGAGAACGAGACCCCGGAAGGGCGGAAGAAAAACCGCCGTATCGAGATCACTCTCGTCGATAGAAACGCGGCGCAGGAGGCAGCCCCGGCGCGGTGACCGGTTTTTCTAGCCACCCAGCGGTTTTTGCTCCGCGGCGAGCGAGTAATATTCCCAGGCCCGCTCCACCACCCTCGGGCTGATCTGATCGCTCACGCTCTCGGCCTCCTCGCGGCTGTAGACGCGCATGCGCGCGGCGTCCCCGCCCGCGGCGGCGAGCATGCGCAGTTGCATGCGGGCGCTCTCCTCCAGCATGCACGCGGCGACGGTGGCCGCGCGCACGTCGGGGAGCGCGGTGGTGATGCCGTGGCCGCGCATCATCACGGCGATCCCGGCGCCGAGCTTTCGGGCGAGCAGATCGCCGAGTTCGCGCGAGCGGATCAGGCCGATGCGCTCGAATTCGGGCACGCCGGCGCAGAACGCCCCGCCCTGGTTGTGCACGACGCGATGCGGTTGTCCGATCTGAGTCAGGCAGACGCAGGCAGGCGGATGCGCGTGCACCACTCCCCCGACGTCGGGACGCGCTGCGTAGATGCGCGCGTGGATCCAGAGCTCGCTGTTCGGAGTCCCCCTGCC
>DATHJM010000413.1:0-7637 GCA_035489775.1 Burkholderiales bacterium | reverse complement strand
GGCGACCGGCTTCACCCGCATGGCGTCGCCGTCGACGACGCCCACCCAGGCCATGCGAAACTCCCCGGCCCCGACGGCGATGCGGCACGCGTCGCGAAACAGCTCATCCCGGCTGCGCACGCGCACGATAGCCGAGTTGATTCCGCTCAGCACTGCGTGGACGCGGCTGAGCTGCGTGAGCTTTCGCTCACGCTCGCGCCGCTCGGTGACGTCCCGGGAAATCACGTCCATTCGGGCCACGTTGCCAGCCGCGTCGCCGGCGAAGCGTCCGCGCCCCTGGATCCACCTTACCTCGCCGCCAGCCTTCACGATCCGGTATTCCGCTTCGAACGTCTCGCCCGTCACGGCGTTTTGCAATAAGGCCATCATGCGCGGCCGGTCTTCGGGATGGATCAGCTCGCCCCAAAGCGTGCGGCTCTCGTAAAACTCCTTTTGCGTTCTGCCGAAGACCGTGGAAGTGGCGGGGCTGACGTAGAGGATCTCGCGCGAGGGAACGGCGACGGACCATACGACGTCCGGAAGCGTGGAGACGATGCTGCGCAGCCGCTCGCGCAGCGCCTCGAGCTCTCTTTCCGCCTTGCGGCGGGCGGCTCGCTCCTTGCCCTCTCTCGCAGCCCGCTCCACCGCCGAAGACAGGCGAAGGAGGTTGCTCTTCAGAACGTAGTCGGTGGCGCCGCTCCTGAGCGCGTCGATTGCGGATTCCTCGCCGATCGTTCCCGAAACGAAGATGAACGGCGTGTCCGGGCATATCGTGCGCGCCAGTGCGAGCGCCCCCATGCCGTCGAAGCCCGGCATCGAAAAGTCCGAAAGGATCACGTCGGGCGCGAACTCGCGCAGCGCAGCGACGAATGACTTCTCGCTCTCCACGATCGAATGAATGATGTCCGAGCCACCGCGCTTCAGCTCGAGCACCTGCAGCTCGGCGTCGTTCGCCGAGTCGTCGAGCAGCAGAATTCTGAGTTGTTCGGCCATATACCGCTTGTTCGGATTCTCCCTTCCGGCATTGATCTGCCCCTGCTCATGAGACTAGACGACGAAGGTATTCAATGATGTCGGGCCGAATCGACAACCGGTGTAGGAGTTTTCCTGACGCGCGTCAGGAATCTCCGGAGCGAGCGAAGCGGTACGGCGCCCGCGTCGAGGCTATTCGAGAGGAGTAACGCCCTGCTGGATCGCGAACCTGACGAGGCTCGCAAGGTCGTGAATTCCGAGTTTGTCCATCATCCGGGCGCGGTAGGTCTCCACCGTTTTGGGCGAAAGCGACAGCGTTCCCGCGATTTTGGCGACAGGGTGTCCCTCTGCGAGCATCTGCAGGACCTGTCGCTCGCGGGAACTGAGCCGCTGGAGAGGGTCTTCCGAGGCGGCTTTGTGGACGACATGGTCGATCAGGCTTTCCGTCAATTGCCTGCTGAGATAGTGCCTGCCTTCGTGCGCAATCCGGATCGCATCGACCACTTCCCTGGCGACCGATTTCTTGGCGATATACCCCGTGGCGCCGGCCTGCAGTGCGCGGTACACGTGAATCGGGTCCGAGTAGGCCGAGAGCATGATGACGCGGGTCTGAGGGCGCCGCCCCCGGATGATCCGCGTCGCCTCGGTGCCGTTCAGAACGGGCATGCCGATGTCCATGAGGACCACGTCCGGGCTGGTCTCCGCCGCGCGCCGCACGGCCTCGTGGCCGTCCACGACGAGGGCGACGACTTCCATGTCGGCCTGCGCCTCGACCAGGCTGCGCAGTCCGTCGGCCACGACGCCGTGATCGTCGGCGATCAGAACCCTGATCTTCATGTCAGTACGGAACCCTCACCGTGAGTTGCGCGCCGCGGCCGGGCAGCGCTCCAATCTCGAAGCGCCCGCCGACCGCCTGCGCACGTTCTCTCATCGTCACCATCCCCAGGCCGGGATTCGGCTTGCCCGGGGTATCCGGCACGCCATCGAAGCCGATTCCGTCGTCCTGCACGGACATCACGCATTCGCCGTTCGCATGATCGAGCGTGATTTCGACGCGGTGAGCGCGGGCGTGCTTCGCGACGTTGTTGAGCGCCTCCTGTGCGATGCGAAACAGCGCGATTTCGACTTGGGGCGCGGGTCGTGCGGCCGGCTCCTTGCCGCGTACCGCGACCGCGATCCTCGTTCGCATCGAGAACTTTCTCGCGTGCCAGTCGAGCGCGGCCGCGAGCCCGTGGTCGTCGAGCATAGGCGGTCGCAGCTCGGACATGACGTTCTCGATCGTGTCCATCGTCGACTCGAGAAGCGCCGACGAATCATCCACTCGTGCGCGAACTTCGTCGTTCCCGTGCGAAGCCAGCGCTGTGTGGAGGATATCGAGGTCGATTTTCAGGGCGGTCAGGTTCTGGCCGACCCGGTCGTGGAGCTCGCGGGAAAGCTGCCGGCGCTCGGATTCCTGCAGCTCGACCAGCCGCCGCGACAGCGCCTGGAGCTCCGCTGCCGACCGCAGCGAGGCGTCCCCGGCCTGCTTTCGATCCTCGATGTCGGTGCTCGTTCCGTACCACTTGACGATATGTCCCTGCTCATCGCGCAGCGGCACGATGCGGATCAGGAACCAGCGATATTGCCCGTCGGCGCGGCGCAAACGCATTTCATCCTCGTACGGTTCGCCGGTAGCTATGTTAACGAGCCACTTTTCCACGGCCCCTGGACGGTCCTCCGGATGCACTGTGCCAGTCGAGTCTTCGCGTGCCTCCTCTGAAGAGACGCCCGTATATTCCTGCCAGCGCCGATTGACGAAATCAAGGGCGCCGTCGGGCAGAACGGTCCAGGCCATCGTGGGAATCGTGTCGATGACGAGCCGAAGGTGATCCTCCCTTTGCCGCGACAGCACCTGGAGCTCCTCTGCCGAGTGTCGCAACGCCGCGGTCCGCTGCACGATCCCTTTTCTGAGTGTGCGGTTCCATCCGGCGAGGCCCGCGATGAGCAGCATCGCCGCCGCCGCCGCGTAGCCCGCGTAGGTGAGGTAACGCCCGTACCTGGGGATGGTGCGGCCGAACCACTTCTCGTCGATTTGCTTCAACTCGCCTGGTTCGATGGCCGCGAAGCCCTCCGACACCGTGCGCAGAAGCGCCGCGTCGCCTTTGCGCACGGCGCGCCGGAGTTCGTCCCGGAATACCGGCGCCGACTGCCGGAATTCGGCCTCGATGCCCATTTTGTTCAATAGATAATGCGCCGACGGATTATCGACCACGAAGACGCTGATTTTATGCTGCTTCGCCGCCTCGATTATCGCGTCGTTGTTTTGAAACGGGATCACCGTCGTCACCCCGTTCGCCTCGAGTTGGTCGATATGCTGGTCCCCGGTCTTGACCCCGACGGGGAATCCTTTCAGCGACGCCAGGTCCGTGATGCCGGAAATGTCGTTGCGAAAGTAGATCGACGCCTTGATCACGGTATAGGTCGGAGTGAAATCAAAGTAGTCCCGGCGTCCGGCCGTCTCGACGATGGAGTCGATCACGTCGAACTCGCCCGCGCGCATGCGCCGCAACGCTTCGCTCCAGTTCATCGCGCGCATCTCGACCTTGATCCCCGTCTTCTTTTCCCAGGCCTGCCATTGATCGATCAGGATGCCCTGCAACTTGCCTTCGTCCGATTGAAACGAGTAGGGCGCGTAGACGTTGTCCATCACGACCCGGATGGTTCGCGGCGCCTCGACGGCGGACTGCGCCGCGGCGCCGGGCGAAACCAGTGCCAGCATGAGCAAGGCGAGCCGCATAACGCGGATCATATTCCCCTCCACGCCGCGTGACATTCAGCGCATCATCGCTTCCCCGCCCGCATCACGTTGCCGACGAGCGCACCCAGGCAGCCGGCCAGCAGCACGATGCCGGCTGCGATCGGCACTGCCGGCGCGACCGCGGCGACGATCGCGGCCAATAGCGAGCTCAGGAACGCCGCCGACACGGCAGGTGCAATCGTTGTCCAGGTCATGGTCATGGAGGCGTCACCGAGTGCGGCACTCTAGCGGGCCGCAACGGACGGAAGACTGACCACCAGATTACATCCTTGTCATTCCCGATGCCGGAGACCAACCGTTCGTCGCCCCAGGAGGCTTTTCGTTCGCGCGGGCGGGCGTTTCGTCGCATGGCCGTTGCCGGGGGTACCCGGGGCCCTTTATCGTGCGTGCGTCGATGAAGGGGGATTTGCCATGAAACTAAGCGGAATTCGTCTGGCGGCTCTGGGGATCGCGATCGCGGTGAACTGCACGGCCCTTATGGCGGTGAACGCGGCGATGGTCGACGGCGCCGAGCGGGGCCTGCTGTCGCAGCAGGAGCCCGAGCGCATCGTCATCACCGCCAAAAGGCTCGATCTGCCGGGAAACCAGACCGTGGCGACCGGGAATTGCCCTGGGCCGAAGGCGCTCTGACGCATTGAAGGATTCGGAAGGATCGCGATGCGCGCCCACTGGCAACGGCGCCGACTGCATGCGAACATGGCCGCTCGACGTGTCCAGACCACGCGCCATCATTGCCGAGGACGAGCCGCTGCTGCGCGAGGAGCTCGCGGAGCTGCTCGCCTCGCTCTGGCCCGAGCTCGAAATCGTCGCGCAGACCGCCGACGGCATCGCGACCCTGCGGGAGGTCGAAGCGCATGCGCCCGACGTGCTGTTCCTCGACATCCAGATGCCGGGGCTCACCGGTCTCGAGGTGGCGCGGCAGGTGAGCGGCCGCTGCCACATCGTGTTCGTGACTGCGTACGACCAGCACACGCTCGCCGCGTTCGAGCAGGGAGCCGCGGACTACGTGCTCAAGCCCGCCAATGCGGCCCGCCTCGCCACGACCGTGGCGCGCCTCAGGGAGCGCGTCGGCAGGCCCGCGCCGGCGATCGAAGGGCTGCTGCGCGAGCTCGGCGCGCCGCAGCCCGGCTTCCTGCGCTGGATCAACGCGTCGCACGGCCAGGCGGTGCGCGTCATCACCGTGGACGACGTGTGCTATTTCCAGGCCGACAGCAAGTACACGCGGGTGGTCACCGCCGCGGAGGAATCGCTGATCCGCAAGCCCATCAAGGAGCTTTGCGAGGAGCTGGATCCTTCCTCTTTCTGGCAGATTCATCGCTCGACCATCGTCAACGTTCACGCCGTCGCCGGCGTGGTGCGCGACCTGCGCGGCCGCACCCAGGTGCGCCTGAAGCGCAGGGACGAGCTGCTCGTCGTCAGTGACGCCTATGCCCATCGCTTCCGCCAGATGTAGGCACACTCCCGCCCTGATCGACGGGCTCTCGTGGAGCGCGTTGGGATTGGTATTGGCGTTTTGCGCGCTGACCTCGCTGGAATCGATGCTCTCCCCGCATATGGGCGTGTTCGGCAGCGGCCGCGAGATGCTGCTGGTCTGGCTGATCCGCATCCCGATATTCATGGTGATGGGCGTCACGGTGCTGATCACCGCGCTCGTCGTTCTGAACGCGGCAGGGCGCGCCGGCAGGTTGAACCCGTTCCTCGCCGTCGCCGCGGCGGTGGCCGGCTGCCTGGTCGCCTCCGTCACCCGATATGCGATCGGGGCGACGCCTGCAGCGGACGGACCGGCATTCATCGTCAGCGCGTTCATCAGCTGGTTCGTTCCGGCGGTGGCGCTGGTCGCGGGCTACGTCTTCTATCTGCATGCCCGCGCGGTGCGCGAGCAGGTCGACGCCGCGGAGCTGCAGCGCGCTGCGCTCGAGAAGCAGCAGCTCGAGACGCGGCTGTGCCTCCTGCAGGCGCAGATCGAGCCGCATTTCCTTTTCAACACTCTTTCCAACGTGCGGCGCCTGTGCCAGAGCGACGCCGGAGCAGGGCGCGCCATGCTCGCCCAGCTCGCCCGGTACCTGCGCGCCGCGCTGCCGAGGATGCGCGACCACGACGTTTCTCTCGCCGACGAGATCGAGCTCGTTTCGGCTTTCCTGGGCGTACAGAAAATCCGCATGGGCGCGCGGCTGGAGAGCTCGAAGGACGGGCCGGCGCCGCTGCTCGAGGCCCGCGTCCCGTCGATGATGCTCGCGACCCTCGTCGAGAACGCGATCAAGCACGGCATCGGGCCGCTCGCCGAAGGCGGCGCGATCCACGTCGCAGCCGCCCGCGATGGCGAAATGCTGGAACTCTCGGTCGCCGATACCGGGCACGGATTCGCCGGCGCGTCCGGCTCGGGCGTAGGGCTGGCCAACATACGGGCCCGGCTCGCCGCGCAATACGGGGAGCGGGCAACGCTGCGCTTCGAAGCCAACTCGCCGCGTGGCGTCGTCGCGACCCTCTCGCTGCCGTGGACCCGCGGCGAACAGCGATCATGAGCAGCGTGCTCACTGCGCCGGGCGCCATCCCCGCGAGCCGCGGCTGGTTCAGCGGGTTCGGCAAGCGCCACCTCGGCATCGTTCTGACCTTCTGCGCCGTGTTCCCCCTCACCGGCGCGCTGTTCAAGCTCGCGGTCGATCCCTCGGCGCATCACGGCGCCGTGGTCGGCGACGTCATCGCGTGTTTCGTAGTCGGCATGGCCGCGATGCTGAGCGTCATCGCCACCGAGAACCGGCTTGCCGGCGTACTCGGCCCCGTGCCGCGCATGGCGATCGCGGTGCTCGCAGCGGCGATCGCGGGCACCCTGCTGATGGAAGCGGTGACTCAACTCCTGATCCGGCCGCTCGGCCTGCCGATCGAGGAGGCTGAAATGGGGACCTACGCCGGCGAGCTTCATCGCATCGCCTACCGTTTTTCCGGCGCCGCTACCTGGTCGCTGATGCTGATCGCCCTGTACGCGATGTTCGAAGCCAAGCGGCGCGCCAGCGGGGAGCTGCACGGGGTCCGCGTGGCGGCGCTGGCCGCGGAGCGTTCCCTGGTCGAGGGTGATCTGCGGGCGATGCAGGCGAGGGTCGACCCGGACCTGCTGTTCGACACGCTGCTCGCTGTGGACCGCGGCTATGCGAAAAGCGTCCGTACCGGAGAGGACGCCCTCGACGCAGTGATCGGCTTCCTGCGTGCGGCGCTGCCCGCCGACTCGAGCGCGACTTCATCCGTGGGGCGCGAGCTCGAGCACGTCGGCGCCTACCTGGCGGTGATGGAGCTGCTCTCGGAAACGAAACCGGACGTGGAGATGAGCGCGGAGCCGGCTGCGCGCGCGGCGCCGATGCCGGCGATGCTGATGCTGCCGCTGGTGCGCTGGGCGCTCGATGGGCGCCCGGCGAACCGCTTGCAGGTCGTGGCGCGCCGGAACGGGGCCGCGCTCGTCATCTCGGTGCAGAGCGACCTGGGCGAAACGCCGGCCTCTGCAGGTGGCGATCTCGGCGGCGTGCGCGAGCGCCTGATGCATCTTTACCAGGAGCGGGGACGCCTGGACGTGAACGCAGACGCGGGCAGGCGCCGGGCGGTGATGGAGATTCCGCTCTAGCGCGCCGCGCTGCCCGGCATCTAAATGGCGCGCGGCATCTGTCAGACCTGAGCCCCAGCTCGCGCGCGCTCAAATTCAATTTTATTGTCGCGGTGCCGCGATAGGCTGTAGCGGACTTGCTACAAGCTACGAATGAATTTTCGATTCAATACCAGATCAGCAATGCGTTTCGGCAAATTCGCTTCACAAAGTTGCACTTGGCGAGAATAGAATGGACGAACATCGAAACAAGCGGCGCAGCTCGTCTCAGATTGATTGAATTTCCTGTCGTTCTGTCGT
>DATHJM010000412.1:0-2202 GCA_035489775.1 Burkholderiales bacterium | reverse complement strand
CCGCGTCGGCCGCATCGGCCGCTCCTCGATGCAGCTGGTGTTCGGCATCTGGCGCGGTGCCGAGCACATCACGAGCGGCGAGCTCATCTACGTCAACGCCGATCTGAAAACGAAGAAATCGGCCCCGTGGCCCGAACCGATCAAGCAAGCGATCTTCAAGTTCGAGCGCACCCGGCCCGCGGAGGCGAGCGCATGAGCGAGAAACGATTCAAATATTACTTCGAAGATTTCCACGTCGGCATGGTGATCGAGCAGCCGGGTCCGACCCTCCCAGAAGAAGACATCCTGGAATTCGCCCGGCGCTACGACCCGCAACCCATCCACCTCGACAAGGAGGCCGCGAAGCGCTCGATCTACGGCGGGCTGATCGCGAGCGGCTGGCAGACGGCGAGCCTCACCACGCGCATGATGTGCGACTCCTATCTGCTCGACGCAGCGAGCCTGGGTTCCCCCGGGATGAGGGAATTGAGCTGGCTGAAGCCGGTGCGCCCGGGCGACACGCTGCGCCTTCGCATGACGGTGCTTGAAACGAAGCCCTCCAGGAGCAAGCCCGACCGCGGCTCGGTGCTCCACCGCTGGGAGGTCTTCAACCAGGCGGGCGAGCCGGTATTGCGCATGGAAGGCATCGGGATGTTCAAGAGGCGCCCCGCCTGAATCCGGCGCGCGGACCCTACGGCAGGCGGTACAACAACAGCCGGTAGGTCTTGTAGCGCTCGAAGACTTCCTTGCTGCGGTGGCCGGAAAAGTATTTGTGGTTCAGCTTGTCCAGCTTCTTTCGCATCAGTCTGAGCGCGAGCCTCGCAAGGAGCGGATAGCGGCCCTCGATGTAGCGCCCGATCGCGAGCGTCGCCGGCTTGATCCTGTTCATCAGCAGATCGTTCACCAGCTCCATGTTGGGACTGACGCGCCGCGTGATGTCCTCGTCCTTGACGAGAACGAACTGCGTCAGCTTCATCGAAGCGTAGAAATCCTTCAGCGGATGGCCGCCGCCGAAGCCGGGATCGAGGGACGTGCTCTCGGGCGCATCGTTCTTGAAGAAATCGGAGATGAGCAGCAGCCCTCCCGGCTTCAGGATCGCCTGGAGGATCGGCAGGGAAACCGATGGAGAGATGTACTGAAAGCTCTCACTGAACAGAGCTACGTCGTAGCAGCGCCGGCACTCCGCGACCGGAAAATCCTCGAAGCGGCAGTCGAAAATCCGGGACCGATAGCCCGAGCGGTCCGCCAGTTTCCGGCGCACTGTGTTGCCAAGGTCCTTGGACGGGATGACGCCGTCGGCGCTATAGCCCCGGCCGAGCATCTGCCGCAGCAACTGTCCGGTGCCGCAGCCGATGTCGAGGACACGGACCTCGCGCTCCGGTTTCGGAAGCTGCGCGATCAGCATGTCGTTATAGCGCTGCTGGGCGGCGGCGAGGTTGCCGAGCTTGAGCTCGAGGTCTGCGTCCCACAGCCCGTAGTGCAGGTCTTCGACGTCGAGGAGCCGCTGCGCCAGCACCAGGCCCAGCTCCCTGCTGTGCATTTTTTTCACGTCTCGCTGTAGCGGCTTCGCGCGCGACCTATTTTCCGGCCGCGGAAAGCTCCGTCTTCATCCGCGACCTGAGCGAGCGCTCCGCGCCATCGTCCGTGTAAGGCGCCGAGGCGATGAATCGTTCGATCAATTCGACGCAGTCTTCGCGCTTCGGATTCTTACCGGCGAGCGCGCCGATGCGATCGAGCTCCTGGGCGAGTCTGGCCTGCTGCTCGTAGAGGTGATTGAACTGCGCGTCGCACCGCGGAATAGGCGTCGGATAGTCCCGGATCTCCGCGGCGAGAGCGCGCCTGCGGTCTTCGAGGTGCACTTTGATCTCGTTCCACATCGATTCGAGCTTCACCGAGTCCCGCGCGATGTCCGCTTTGATCATTCCGGCTTGATGCCCGCGGCCTTTACCAACGGCCACCATTTGTCGATCTCGGCCTTGTGAAACGCGGCCAGAGCCTCCGGGGTCTGTTGCTCGCGCCGCGGGATCTCCTGGCCCAGATCGGCGAGGCGTGCCCGCACCGTCGCATCGGCGAGCGCCGCGACAATCGCCCCGTTCAATTTCGCTACGACCTCGCGCGGCGTGCCGCGCGGCGCCCAGATCCCGTACCACACCGAGACATGCAGCCCCGGCAGGCCCGCTTCGTCCACGGTGGGTATGTCAGGCGCCGCCGCGAGGCGCGTCT
>DATHJM010000411.1:0-8253 GCA_035489775.1 Burkholderiales bacterium | reverse complement strand
TCGAGCGTTTGAGGATCGCTCGACGCAGGGCCGAGTGTGGCGACGATTTTGGTGCTTCTGCTCATTGACCCTCCGGGAAAACCGTCCTACTTTACCAGATGCATATGGGGCTACTTTCTCCCCGGGAAGGCGTTGCGCATGGAACATCCCCGCAGCCGACGCGGGCGCGGCGCCTTGGGGCTGCGCCCCTTGGAGCAGCCCAAAGGCCACTCAATGCTCGGAACCCCACAAGGAGCGGCTCGGGCGTGACCTAGGCGAGGGACAAGCCTCCAAACCCGTTTTTTCGCAGTGAGCGCCCGGTTTCGGCTATATTTCCGGTCTGCGCCAGCGGCTGAGCCATACTTACAAGGGAGGACCCCGTGCTTGCCACGCAGATTCGCCAGAAGGATGGCATCTTCTACTTCGGCAGCGTTCGCGCTCCCGAGCTGCTCGCCAAGGTCCGTTTCATCAGCCGTTTTTACGGCGAAGGCGAGGAGATCGCCCCGGCGCGCGTCTCCCAGGAAGACGAGATCGCCCAGTTCATCGCCAAAATCGAGCGCAACGACCGCGCCTTCCAGAGAACCTTGTCCCGGGCCAAGGTGCGCCAGCTCAAGAATTTTTACGAGACGGCGATCACCCAGCCGCCGATCCCCGGTACGGTGTTGCTGTTCACCTCCGAGAGGCTGCGCTTCCAGCCGGTCGCAGGCGCGGAGGGCGCGGGCCATTTGTCCGAGCCGCAGGCGAAATTCCTCATCATCGACGGCCAGCACCGGCTCGCCGCGCTGCGCTTCTATCTGGATGAACACCCGGACGATGCCAAGACTATCAATGTACCGTGCGTGATTTTCGACGGCAGGAGCGAGGACTTCGCGACCGAGATGTTCGTGATCATCAATTCGACGCCCACGCGCATCAACAAGAGCCACCTGATCGACTTGTACGAGCGAGTGTCCTGGGCCGAACCCCATCGCAAGTTCGCCTCGCGCGTGGTCGGAAGCCTCTACAGCGAGGGCGACAGTCCGCTGCGTTATCGCATCAACCGCCTCGGCGGGCGCAGCGCTCAGGACAAGTGGATCCTGCAGGCGGAACTGTTCAACGAACTGCACCGCTGGGTCAACCGCGACTGGCGCAAGATCCAGTTGGCCGGGGGCAGCCGTACTCAAGTGCCGAACTACTACGGCATGGTGCGCGACTTTTTCAAGGCGGCCGAACGCGTCTGGGGCGAGGCCTGGGGCCACGCCAACTATATGGTCACCAGGCCGGTGACTCTGAAGGCGATGCTGCGGGTATGCGCCGACCTCGCGCGCGAGGATGGCGAGCCTGCCGAGGGTCGTGTCAAGCGCTGGGAAGAGCGTCTTGCCCCTTGGCGCGATCAGGTGAAGTCCTTCAAGTCGGACGGCTTTTACGAGCGCTTCGCGGCCAAGGGCGAAGTCGAGCGCGTGGGCCGCGTGCACCGCGAGCTTGCGCGCGCCGCCGGGATCGAGGCACGCGGAACAAAACCCTAGGTCCTGGCGCGCTGCTCCAGCACCTCGATCGCCGGCAGTTTCTTGCCTTCGAGGAACTCCAGGAAAGCTCCACCGCCGGTCGAGATGTAGGAAATCCTGTCCGCGACTCCGTATTTCGCTATGGCGTCGAGCGTCTCGCCGCCGCCGGCGAGCGAATACGCGCGCGATCCGGCAATCGCCTGTGCGATAGCCTTCGTTCCCTGCCCGAATTGATCGAACTCGTACACGCCGACCGGGCCATTCCAGACGATGGTACCCGCCTCGGAAAGCCGCTTTGCGAACGCCGCGGCGGTGCGCGGGCCTATATCGAGGATCATGTCCCCGTCGGCGATTTCGGCCGCAGGCTTGATTACGGCCTTGGCCGTTGCCGAGACTTCCTTCGCGCAGACGACATCCACCGGCAGCGGCACCTCGCTGCCTTTGTCACGCAGGCTCGCTACGATTTTCCTAGCCTCACCGACGAGGTCCGGTTCGGCCAGAGACTTGCCTATCTTCATGCCAGCCGCGAGCATGAAGGTATTGGCAATCCCCCCGCCGGGAATCAGCTGGTCGACCTTTTTTGCCAGCGCGCCGAGAACCGCAAGCTTGGTCGAGACTTTCGATCCGGCCACAATCGCCACTAGCGGACGCGCGGGACGCTCGATCGCCTTGGACAGCGCTTCGATCTCCGCCGCCATCAACGGCCCGGCGCAGGCCACCGGCGCGTATTTCGCGATGCCGTGGGTCGTCGCTTCGGCGCGGTGCGCAGTGCCGAAGGCGTCGTTGACGTAGACGTCGCATAGCGCCGCCATCTTTTTTGCCAGCGCATCGTCGTCCTTCTTCTCGCCTGTGTTGAAGCGGCAGTTCTCCAAGAGCACCGCCGCACCGGGCTCGACGGCGACACCCTCCAGCCATTCGCGCTTGAGCGGGACATCCCTCCCGAGCAGCGCCGAGAGCCGCTTCGCGACCGGCGCGAGCGATTCCTTCTCGTCGAACTGTCCTTCGGCCGGCCGGCCGAGGTGCGACGCGAGCATGAGTCGCGCCTCTTGCGCTAGCGCCTGCCTGATCCCGGGCAGCGAAGCGCGGATGCGCGTGTCGTCTGCGATTTTTCCGTCCCGGATAGGAACATTGAAATCGACGCGCATGAAGACGCGCTTTTCGCGCAGGTCGAGATCCGACATTTTGAGCACAGGCATGAAAACCGGGTTCGAAACGACTACGCGCTCAGTCCCGGCTTTCAGCGGGCGTTCATCAACGCGACCGTCGCGTCCAGCATCCGATTGCTGAAGCCCCACTCGTTGTCGTACCAGGAGGACACTTTCACCAGCGTGCCCCCGGCCACCTTGGTAAGCGTAGCGTCGAAGATCGACGAAGCCGGGTTGTGGTTGAAGTCGATCGAAACGAGTGGCTCCTTGTTGTATTCGAGAATGCCCTTCAAATCGGTTTCGGAAGCCTGCTTGACCGCGTTGTTGATCTCCTCCACCGTGGTCGCGCGTTTCGCCACGAAGGCGAGATCGACAATCGACACGTTGATGGTAGGTACGCGAATGGCGTAGCCGTCCAGCTTGCCGTTCAGGTGCGGCAACACCAAGCCCACCGCGGAGGCGGCGCCGGTCTTGGCCGGGATCATGTTCATGCTGGCCGAGCGCGCCCGGCGCAAGTCCTCGTGGTACACGTCGGTGAGCACCTGGTCGTTGGTGTAGCTGTGCACCGTGGTCATGAGGCCGCTCACCACCCCGATTCTGTCGTCGAGCGCCTTGACCAGCGGCGCGAGGCAATTGGTGGTGCAGGAAGCGTTCGAGATCACCGTGTGAGTGGACTTCAGTGTCTTGTGGTTCACGCCGTAGACGATGGTCGCGTCCACGTCCTTGCCCCCCGGCGCTGAAATGATCACTTTCTTCGCACCGGCAGTCAGATGCGCGGAGGCTTTTTCCTTGCTGGTGAAAAGTCCGGTGCATTCCAGCACCACGTCCACCTTCAGGTCCTTCCAGGGCAACTCCGCCGGGTTGCGCTTCGCGCACACCTTGATTCGGTCCCCGTTCACCACCATCGAGTCCCCGTCCACTGCGACCGTCCCCGGAAATTTTCCGTGCACGGTGTCATAGCGGGTGAGATGGGCGTTGGTCTCGGCGTTGCCGAGGTCGTTGACGGCGACGAACTGCAGGTCGTGTTTTTTCCCGCTTTCATAGTGGGCTCGCAGGATGTTGCGGCCGATGCGGCCGTAGCCATTGATGACGACTCGAATGCTCATTCAGGCTCCTTCCAGGTTTTCCCTACTTCAATACGCTTCTGACCGCTTTCACCACGTTCTCGACCGTAAAACCGAAGTATTCGAAGAGCTCCGCCCCGGGCGCAGACTCGCCGTAACGGTCGATGCCGACCACCGCGCCCTCGAGGCCGATGTACTTGCGCCAAGTATCGGTCACCCCGGCTTCAACAGCGACTTTGGGGAGCGTTGGTATCAGGACCACGTCCTTGTACATCGGCGGCTGGCGGTCGAACGCCGATGTGCAGGGGATCGACACGACCCGGACCGGGATACCCTCCTCGGCAAGCCTTTGCTTCGCGCCCAGAGCCAGCTGCACTTCCGATCCGGTGGCAAGGATGACCGCCTTGGGTTCCGGCACGTCCGCGAGAACGTAGCCGCCGCGGCGGATCGCCGAGACCGTGTGAGCATCGCGTTTTTGAAACGGTACGTTCTGCCGCGTGAACAGTAGCGAAGTCGGCCCATCCTTTCGCTCGATCGCGGCCATCCAGGCCAGTGCTGCCTCGACGGAATCGCAAGGTCGCCAGACGTCCATGCCGGGGATCAGGCGCAGGGCAGCAGCGTGCTCGATCGACTGGTGCGTGGGGCCGTCCTCGCCCAGACCGATCGAGTCGTGGGTAAAGACGAAGATCGAGCGGATCTTCATCAGCGCCGCCATGCGAAGCGCGTTTCGGGAGTAATCCGAGAAAGTTAGGAAGGTGCCGCCGTAAGGAATGATTCCGCCGTGAAGCGCCAAGCCGTTCATGATCGCGCTCATGCCGAATTCGCGCACGCCGTAGTGGACGTAGTTGCCTCCGCCGGTCTTGCCCACGGCCTTCGAGCCCGACCACAGGGTGAGATTGGATCCGGTCAGATCGGCCGAACCGCCGAGGAGCTCGGGCAGCATCGGCGCAAGGCCTTCGATGGCGTTCTGGGACGCTTTGCGCGTGGCGATGGTTTCAGCCTTGGCGCTGATAGCAGCGAGCAACCCCGTACAGTTCGCACTCCAGTTCGGGGGCAACTCCCCCGCGATGCGGCGCCCGAATTCTGCTGCGAGCTGCGGGTGGGCCTTGGTGTAGCCGGAAAGTTTCTCCTTCCAGCCGCGCTCGAATTCTGCGCCGCGCTTTTTCGCGTCCCAGCCTTCGTAGACGTGCTGCGGCACTTCGAACGGCGGGTAGTTCCAGCCGATCGCCGTGCGCGTGGCCGCCACTTCCTCGGCTCCCAGAGCCTCGCCATGCGCCTTCGCGGTGCCGGCGCGCGTGGGCGCGCCCTTGCCGATCACGGTCTTGCAGCAGATGAGGCTGGGTTTGTCCGTGACCGCCTTGGACGTGCGAATGGCGCGATCGACCGCCTCGACGTCGTGGCCGTCCACGCCCGGGATCACGTGCCAGTCGTAGGCTTCAAAACGCCTCGGCGTGTCGTCGCGGAACCAGCCGCGCACCTCGCCGTCGATGGAGATCTTGTTGTCATCGTAAAGCGCGATCAGCTTTCCCAGGCCGAGCGCGCCTGCGAGCGAACAGGCTTCGTGCGAGATGCCTTCCATCAGGCACCCATCACCGACCGTGACATAGGTATGGTGGTCGACGACCTCGAAGCCCGGGCGGTTGAATTCTGCGGCGAGAACGCGTTCGGCGATCGCCATGCCGACCGCGTTTGCCAGTCCCTGCCCCAGAGGACCCGTGGTTGTCTCAACGCCCGGAGTCACCCCGAGTTCGGGGTGACCCGGCGTCTTCGAATGCAGCCGGCGGAAGTGTTTGAGCTCCTCGATCGGCAGGTCGTAGCCGGTGAGATGCAGTAGCGCATACAGCAGCATCGAGCCATGGCCGTTGGAAAGCACGAAACGATCGCGGTCCGGCCACTTCGGGTTTGCCGGGTTGTGCCGCAGGTGCCGCCCCCACAGCGCCAGCGCGATTTCGGCCATTCCCATGGGCATTCCAGGGTGACCGGAGTTTGCCGCCTGCACGGCGTCCATGGCCAACGCACGAATCGCGTTGGTCAGGTCCTGGCTCATTTACTCGGAAAATTCAGGAGGGTGGATGGAGACCTTATAATTATCGGTGAATCTCGCTCGCTTGGCGAGAGAAACCGCAACGGAGGAGCAGTGAGCAAACTCGCATTCATCGGGCTCGGAGTGATGGGCTTTCCCATGGCTGGACATCTCGTGACCAAAGGCGGACACGCGCTTACCGTGTACAACCGCAGCCGCGCCAAGGCCGAGGCCTGGGTAGGCAGGCACAAAGGTCGCGTCGCGGACACCCCGGCCAATGCGGCGGAAGGGGCAGACATCGTGTTCTCCTGCGTCGGCGACGATCCGGACTTGCGCGAAATCACGTTAGGGCCGAACGGCGCTTTTCAGAAGATGGCCAAGGGCGCGATCTTCGTCGACCATACAACCGCTTCGGCGAAAGTGGCGCGGGAGCTCGCCTCCGAGGCAAAAAAGCGCGGTTTCGATTTCCTCGATGCGCCCGTATCTGGAGGTCAGGCAGGCGCGGAAAACGGACAGCTCACGGTCATGACGGGGGGCGACGCGGCTGCTTTCGAGCGTGCGAAGCCGGTCATCGCACATTTCGCCAAGGCGGTGACCCTGATGGGCCCCTCCGGAGCCGGCCAGTTGACCAAAATGGTCAACCAGATCTGCATCGCGGGCCTAGTTGAAGGCCTCGCTGAAGGACTCAATTTCGCCATCAAAGCCGGGCTTGACGCCAAGCTCGTTCTAGACGTTATCTCGAAAGGTGCTGCGCAATCCTGGCAGATGGAGAACCGCGGCAAGACTATGGTCGAGGACAAGTTCGACTTCGGCTTCGCGGTGGATTGGATGAGAAAGGATCTGCGCATCTGCTCCGAGACGGCACGGGAGATCGGCGCTCAGCTCCCCGTCACCCAGATGGTCGCCGGCTTCTACGACGAGGTATCGAAGGTAGGCGGCGGCCGCTGGGATACCTCCAGCCTGATCCGGCGGCTGCGCCGAGCCTGATCCCCACGCCTGGGGGCTCTCTTTCCGCGCGGGCCCTCCATGAGCATGCCTTTCCAATGGCCGGCAGACTACGCGCCGGCCATCCAAACTCCCCCCGAGCCGCCCGAGCGCTCGCTCTGGTTCGTTTTCCGCGGCTCGGAGCTTCTGGTCACCGCGGCACCCGCCGTCGCACTTCCCCATTGCAATCACCCCAAGACTTTGGGTATGATGCCTCAGCGAATACAATATCTTGGGGTTCTCGGCGAGCAGCATTGTTTTTCCGCCGAGGCAGCGGCAGGGGTTGCCGCCCCGCAGGGATGGGCATGGCAGGGTTTGCGCGCCTTGTTCGGCGCGCTCGATGATGCGCAGTTTGCCCTGGCGGGTCGGGCGCTGCAGATCGTCGACTGGGATCGAACGCACCAGTATTGTGGAGCGTGTGGAGCGGCCACGGTGGCTCGCAAAAGCGAGCGCAGCCGCGAGTGCCCGGGGTGCGGTCTGGTGGCGTATCCCCGGCTTGCGCCTGCGGTTATGGGGCTGGTGCGGCGTGAAAAAGAACTGCTCTTGGCGCGCTCGCCACGGTTCCCCGAGGGGATGTACAGCGCGCTGGCGGGGTTTGTGGAGCCGGGCGAGACGCTCGAGCAGTGTTTGGAGCGGGAGGTGTATGAGGAAGTCGGGATCCGCGTGTGCAAGGTGCGTTACTTTGCCAGCCAGCCTTGGCCGTTCCCGCATTCACTCATGATCGCGTTCTTTGCCGATTATTACAGCGGCGAAATCCGCGTCGATGGAACGGAAATCGAAGATGCGCGGTGGTTCGACGTGAGAAATTTTGAAAATTTGCCGCGATTGCCTGCTAGAATCAGCATCGCTCGCAGGTTGATCGATGCGGCAAAAGGGGAGATGCTTGCATCGTAGTTCGGCATCTCGGTTATCAACGATCGTGGGGATTTATGCAAATTGGACGGACTGCACATTGTTGCGAATCTGTACCGTTGCGGGGGGGATGCACGGTACCTGACTGACGCAGCCGGGCTGCGTCGTTTTTGTCACGACTCCATCAACAGGGCCGGTCTCACGATACTCGGCGACCTGTTCCACGAGTTCGACGGTGGCGGAGTCACGGGCACGGTGGTGCTGGCGGAGTCGCATCTCGCCATCCATACGTGGCCGGAGCTCCAGAGCGTCACCCTCGACGTCTACGTCTGCAACTACACCCAGGACAACAGTGCCAAGGCGCGCCAGGTCGTCACCGACCTGATGGAGCTCTATCGACCTGAGGAACACGTGCAGCACGACGTGCCGCGCGACAAGCGCCTCATGTACGAGTCGCTGAACGGGGACTACGGGTTTTTCATTCGGTCCTCCAAGCTGATCGAGTCCTCGAAGACGCGCTTCCAGGACCTCGAAATCCACGAGACGCCCCAATTCGGAAAGCTCTTTCGCTTGGACGGCTGCTTCATGACTTCCGAGCGCGAAGAATTCGTCTACCACGAGACCCTGATCCATCCCGCGCTCACCGCCCACCCTTCGCCGAAGCGGGCCCTCGTGATCGGCGTCGGCGACGGCGGCGCGGCGGAAGAAGCACTCAAGCATCC
>DATHJM010000410.1:0-6341 GCA_035489775.1 Burkholderiales bacterium | reverse complement strand
CAGGCATGTTCTCGCAGGTGGGAACCAGCCCGATCACGTTCAGTTTAAGCCCGAGCTCTGCCGCGGCTCGCAGGGTTCCCAGCACGCTGGCCGCGCCGCACATGTCGAACTTCATCTCGTCCATTTCGGCCGAAGGCTTGATGGAGATGCCGCCGGTATCGAATGTAATGCCCTTTCCCACCAGCACCACGGGTCGATCCTTCCTGCCGGCCCCGGAGTAGCGAAGGACCACGAACTTGGGCGGCTCGTGCGATCCCTTCGTTACCGAAAGCAGCGAGCCCATCCCGAGTTTTTCCATGTCCTTTTGCTCGAGCACTTCCACTGCCAGCTTCCATTCGCGCCCGAGCTTCACGGAAGTCTCAGCCAGATACGTGGGCGTGCACACGTTTGCGGGCAGATTGCCGAGGTCCCGGGCGAGCGCCATGCCGGCGGCGATAGCGCGCCCTTCGCGGATGCCACGCTCCAAGTCGGCGGCATCGCGCTTGGAAACGGCCGAAACAGCGACATGAACGAGCGATCTTTCTTCCGCTTTCTTGCTTTTCATGCGATCGAAGCGGTAAGTGACATCGGCAGCGGCCAGAACGAGCTGACGCGCTTTCCAAGCGGCATCGCGACCGGGAACTTGCAGCTCGGCGAAATACAGGCAGGCGTCGCGTGCCCCCGTTTCGTGAATCGCGGCAAGGGACGCACGCGCGCAGTCGCGATACTGCTTCTCGCCGAATTCCTTCTCCCTGCCCAGTCCCACGAGGAGCACGCGCTCGGCTGCGACACCGCGTACGCGATACAGCAGCCGGGTGCTTCCCGCCTTCCCGTCCATGTCTCCGGATCGGAGAAGTTCGCGGATTTGGCCGTGCGCCGCCTTGTCGAGTGCATCCGCCGCACCGGACAGCTTGCGCGATTCGAATACGCCTGCAGCGACGCACGCAACCGGGTGTTTCTCCGGCATCGCGAATTTTGTGCTAAATTCCATTCGACCTCGACTCGGGGAACATGCAAGGATTATCTCCGGTTTGCTTCGCCGAAGTCAAAAGCTACGCTGCGTTTTTCGGCTTGCGATCCGACCTCTTGGCTGACTTCTATCCACTCACAAAGTGATCTTTCGGCGCGCTCTGCTGCGTGAATTCGGCAATCTCGCGCTCGCGGTGTTCGCGACGCTGTTCGCCATCACGTTGACGACGCAGCTCATCCGGCTGCTCGGGCAGGCAGCGATCGGAAAAGTCCTCTCGGAGGCCGTAGTCGCTCTGCTTGCGTTTTCCGCCCTCAACTATCTGCCGGTATTGATGTCGTTGACGCTTTTCATCACGGTGCTGATGACGCTTTCGCGCAGCTACCGCGAGTCGGAGATGGTCATCTGGTTCGGCTCGGGCCTTTCGCTCCTCGCGTGGATTCGTCCCGTGCTGTTGTTTGCAGCGCCGCTGGTTGCGCTCGTGGCGGTGCTGTCGCTGTTCTTGTCGCCCTGGGCGATCGGCAGAGCGGAAGACTACAGGCGCCAAATGAACCTGCAAGACGACGTTTCGCGGGTTGCACCGGGTGTTTTCCGGGAGGCGGGTGGCGCGGACCGGGTGTTTTTTGTGGAGGAAATCGCCGGCGATCAGACCAACGTTCAAAACGTATTCATCGCGCAGATGCGGGAAGGCAGGCTCGGCATTACGGTCAGCAGGCGCGGATACCGGGAGTCGGCGGAAAACGGCGACCGCTTCGTCGTTTTGCTCGACGGGCGGCGCTATGAGGGCGTTCCAGGCGAACTCGATTTCAAGGTGATGGATTTTCAACGCTACGCAATGAGAGTCGAAACGCGTGAAACGCAGGCCGAAGAGGCTTCCACCAAAGCCATGTCCACGTCTGGACTGCTCCAGACACCCACCAATCCCCATTTGGCGGAACTGTTGTGGCGCATCGGTTTACCGATCGCCGCGCTCGTTCTTGCATTGCTCGCGATCCCGCTGTCCTTCGTCAACCCCAGGGCGAGCCGTTCGGTGAACCTGATCTTTGCGCTGTTTACGTACATGGTTTATGCGAACCTGCTGAGCATCGTGCAGGCCTGGGTCTCCCAAGGCCGGTTGGCTTTCAATACCGGGTGGTGGGTGGTGCACGCGGGAATGATTGGCGTCCTCGTGCTGCTGTTTTACAGGCGGCTTCAGGTGCGTCCGCTGTTCGGAAGGCGCTGAAGTGGATACCTTACGCACCTACATGGCCAGGGAGATTTACGGTGCGACGCTGTTCGTCTTCGCCGCATTCCTCAGCCTGTTCTCTTTTTTCGACCTTATCAATGAACTGACCGATCTTGGCAGGGGCGGGTACCGGCTGCAGCACGCGCTCGCGTTCGTCGCACTGTCGGTGCCGAGCCACGTGTATGAACTGTTTCCCGTGGTAGTGCTGATCGGGACGCTCTATGCTCTTTCGCATCTCGCGGCCAATTCCGAATATACGGTGATGCGCGCCTCGGGGCTCGCGCCTTGGCGTGCCGCAAGCACCCTGTTTCGCATAGGCATCGTGTTTGCAGTCGCTACGCTCGTTTTCGGCGAGCTGATCGCTCCGGTTTCGGAGCGTGCGGCAAGGCAGCTCAAACTCTCCGTTACCAGCGCCATCGTGGTCAGTGAGTTTCATACGGGGCTGTGGGTGAAGGATGACAGGCGATTCGTCAATGTTCGCGAAGTCCAGCCCGATACGAGTCTTTCCGATATCAGGGTATTCGAGTTCGATGACCAATACCGGCTCCAGTCGATCAGCTTCGCGAAACAGGGGCGGTACCTCGGCAAGAATATGTGGCGATTGCGCGAGATCGTGCATACCAGCTTCGCATCCAGCGGAAGCAACGTGCGGCGCCTCGCGGAAATGGACTGGAACTCGGTCCTTACGCCGGACATTCTCGCCGTACTTTTCGTCGTCCCGGAACGGATGTCGGCATGGAACCTGTACCAGTATTCCCGGCATCTGTCCGAGAACCGGCAAAAGACGGAGCGTTATGAAATCGCCATGTGGAAAAAGCTCATTTATCCGCTTGCCTCCCTTGTCATGATGGCGCTCGCCTTGCCTTTCGCCTATGTCCACGTCCGGGCGGGCGGCGTGGGGGTGAAAGTGTTCTCGGGGATCATGCTGGGAGTCTTTTTTCACATGATGAACAGCCTGTTTTCATATCTGGGGTTGCTCCAAAACTGGCAACCCTTCGTCAGTGCCGCGCTGCCGAGCGCGGTTTTTCTGGGCGCAGCCACACTGATGATGTGGTGGGTGGAGAGAAGGTAGACCGACCGCTACCGACGCCCGGCTCCTGCATCGCCCGTCGCGACGATGCGAGTGCCGGCCAGACGGTCATGCAGAAACTGCCGGTCGCGATCGAAGAACGCCCAAAAAACTCCGACGCCGAACAACAAAAGCGAAGGCCAGGCGAGAACGTAGCGCAGCGCTGCTCGCCCGACCCCGATGGGCAGATTATCGTGGCGGACCACCCGCATCTTCCAAGTCTGCATCGGCAGCGTTCGACCTCCGCGGGTCCAGCAGGCCATGAAGTAGGCACCCAAAACCAGGAATAGGTATAGCTGGAATGCGAGACGCGTGTCCGCAGGGAGATAGCCATTGGCCACGCCATAGAACGCAAGCCCGGCGAAAAAAGCGATTGCGAACACGACCAGTGACTCGTACAGCATCGACAGCACCCGCCTGCCTATGCCGGGCACCGTCGGACCGGGCGGGGCAAGAGCGCCCGAATCCATCGATACGGGCTACTGGTTTGCGGGCGGTGCCGGCGCGACCGGGCTTGCTTCAGGCGGTGCAGCTGGCGGGAGCGCAGGGTCGGCAGGAGACTTGGCGGGACGGGGCGGCGTAGCGGGTTTGCGCGGTGTGCTGCCCAACTTACGCCGCTCCTGCTCCGGCAGGCGGTTGTACTCCTCCCATTGCTGTTTCAGCCCCTGTTTTTTGTCGGGGGGCAGCTTTTCCATCTTCTTATAGCGTTCGCGCGCGGCCTGGCGTTCCTTGGGGGTGAGCTTGGCCCAGGCTTGCATGCGTCGTTGCACGCGCGCCTGCTCGTCGGGTTTCATCTTCGGATAGCGCTTGGCGATACCGATCCAGTTGCGCTTGCGATCTGGTTCGAGATTGTCCCAGTCGACCGCAAGCGGCGCGAGAATCTGCTGCTGCTCTTGCGTCAACTCGCCCCACGTCGGGGGCTTTTTCTGCGGTGGAGCGGCGAGGACGGAGAGCGAGGTGCAGAGCCAAAGTACTAGAACGAGACGCGCTTTAGCCATGCATCGAATCCCTTGTCGAGATAGGCATCCAGTGGCAGGTCGCCGGTCAGCACCGCGGCGTCGATTTCCTCGATTTCGGCGGCGGATTGGGTATCCCGCCACTGGTTGATCGCGATCAACCCGAGGATCAGCACGGCCATCGGCAGCAGGACCCTTGGAATGAGCGCAGAAGGACCGCCTGATTTGCCGATCACATTGTCGGCCCAGGCCCATACCGGAACGCGGGACTCCACGCGCTGGCGCGCCAAAGCAGCCTCCCGCGCCGCTTTCAGGCGGGCGAGCTTGCCGGCGTCCAGATCGAGCCCCCGGTTGAGAAGCTGCTTGATTCTGTAAGCGATCTGCTGTTCGTTCATAACTCGATCCCCCTTGCTCTCAAGGCCGCCGCTAAAGCGTGCGCTGCGCGGGAGCAATGGGTTTTGACGCTGCCTTGAGAGCAACCCATGACGGTTGCGGTCTCGGCAACGTCCAACTCTTCCCAGTAACGCAGCAAAAACGCTTGCCGTTGACGCGGCGGCAGCCGCTGGAGCTCTTTCTCAATTACTTCAAGAACTTGCGATTGTTCCAGAAGGTCCGAGGGACCTTCCCTGGCCTTGGACGTATCCGCGCTCTCCAAGGTTTCGAGCGGGTCGGTGTCGTCGTCTTCCCGTCCCGGGGAGAGCGCCGAAAACAGCGTCACCCACCGGGACCGCACCTTCTGCCTGCGATAAAAGTCGCGAATGGTGTTCTGCAGGATGCGTTGGAATAGCATCGGCAGCTCCGCCGCCGGTTTGGCTCCGTATTTCTCCGCGAGCTTGAGCATGGCGTCCTGCACTACGTCGAGGGCGTTCTCCGCCTCCCGGACCGCGAACAGCGCCTGCTTGTACGCGCGTCGCTCTACGCTCGCGAGGAACTCGGATAGTTCGTTTCGGGAGGCCAGAAGAGCTTCCTTTTTTGTCCGCCGAAATGACCTCGGCCGGTGCGCTTCGATGGTATCAAAAGCCGGGTTCAGGCGCAGAATGGAACAGCGGAAAACTTGACCAATCAGACGTCAGCAATTAGGCTCCAAAGTTCTCTCGAACAGGTTCATCGGAATGGAATTGACAGGCGCAGAGATTGTCGTGAAGTGCCTCCAGGCGGAGGGCGTCGAGTATGTCTTCGGCTATCCCGGCGGCGCCGTCCTTTTCATCTACGACGAGCTGTTCAAGCAGGACAAAGTCAAGCACATCCTGGTGCGCCACGAGCAGGGCGCAACGCATGCTGCGGACGGCTACTCGCGCTCAAGCGACAAGGTCGGCGTTGCGCTGGTGACCTCGGGTCCCGGCGTCACCAACGCGGTGACCGGAATCGCCACCGCGTACATGGATTCGATCCCGATGGTGATCATCACCGGGCAGGTGCCCACCCACGCGATCGGCCTGGACGCATTCCAGGAGTGCGACACGGTGGGCATCACGCGGCCCTGCGTGAAGCACAACTTCCTCGTAAAAGACGTCAAGGATCTCGCGATCACGATCAAGAAGGCGTTCTACCTCGCCAGGACCGGGCGGCCCGGACCTGTGCTCGTCGACATTCCCAAGGACGTCACCTCGGCGAAGTGCCCATTCCAGTATCCGGAAACGGTGACGATGCGCTCTTACAACCCCGTCGTGAAGGGGCATCCGGGTCAGATCAAGAAAGCGGTGCTGTTGCTCGCCGAGGCGAAGCGACCCATGGTCTACACTGGCGGCGGCGTCATTCTGTCGGGCGCGGCGAAGGAGCTGACGAAGCTCGTCAAGATGCTCGGCTTCCCGTGCACCAATACGCTGATGGGCCTGGGGGGGTATCCCGCAACCGACCCGCAGTTCCTCGGCATGCTCGGGATGCACGGTACCTACGAAGCCAACATGGCGATGCAGAACTGCGACGTTCTGCTTGCCGTCGGCGCGCGCTTCGATGATCGCGTCATCGGCAATCCGGCGGATTTCAGCCAGGTGCAGCGCAAGATCATTCACATCGACATCGACCCGTCCTCGATCTCCAAGCGCGTGAAGGTCGACGTCCCGATCGTCGGAAATGTGCCCGATGTGCTCGAGGAGCTGATCCGGCAGCTCGATGCTGCCGGCTACAAGCCGGACCAGAAAGCGC
>DATHJM010000409.1:0-13456 GCA_035489775.1 Burkholderiales bacterium | reverse complement strand
GAGGCGGATTCGATCGCTGGTACAACCAGCGTCGCCTGCCGTCTTTCGCGTCGAGCGCGAACATGCGACCGTCGGCGCTGCGGACAACCACCAGATCCCCCGTAACGAGAGGCGCCGAAAGGACCTCGCTCGAGACGCGCGCGCGCCATCGCGCTTCGCCCGAAAGTGCATCCAGCACAATGACCTCGCCGCCGAGCGTTCCGACCGATACGATCGTGCCGTCGGAGCCCACTCCTCCGGAGAGTGTGCGGCCCACGTTGACTCGCCACGATTCCTTCCCGGTCGCCGCTTCAAAGCGGGCGACGGTGCCATCCTGGGCGGCGGCGTAGACGCCGTCGACCGTCACCGCGGGAGAGAGTATTGCGTCTCCCGCCTCGCCGACGCTCGCCTGCCACAGCGTGCGCACCGGTATGCCTGCGGGCAACTCCGACAGTTCGGCCATCTTCGGCCCGGACGAGCCTGAACAGCCGGCGAGCAGCATCACGCCGGCGAGGAAGAGCCGCCGCATCAGCCTTCTCCAAGGGCCTCGAGCTTGAGTCGCAGCGCATCGCGCAGCGGTCCGGCTTCGGCCTTTTCCAGCGCAGCTTTATAGGCGGCCCGCGCTTCGGAGCGTTTCTTCTGCGCGGCGAAAATATCGCCGCGCTGCGAGGCATAGAGGACCTCGAAACCCGGATGAGGCTTTGCTTCGAGAATTTTCAGCGCCGCGTCGGCCTCGTTGTCGTCGAGCAATACGCTTGCCAGCCTCAATGTGGCGATCGAGCGTATCTCATCGCTCCTGGCGTGCTCGATGGCCCATTGAAGTTGCGCGCGCGCGGTCTTCAGGTCTCCCGCTTGAAACTGGGCCTTGGCCGAAACCAGCGCTGCGAGCGGCGCGTAAGCGCTGCGCGGAAAGTTCTCCAGAATCGCCCCCGCGGTTTCGCGGATCGTCTTGAGATCGTTGGCGCGCGCCGCCTTCTGCAGGGTGTCGTACAGCACGGCGGCCTGCGCGGCTTGCGAGCGTTGATACCATGTCCAACCGTTCCACGCTCCGATGGCCGCGAGCACGAGCGTCGCGCCGAGAACGATCGCGCCGCCGTGCTCCTTCCACCAGGCTTTCAAGGCGGCGAGCTGTTCCTGTTCCTCAAGGTCGTACGCGCTCATTGTTTTTCACCTGTGCCGAAAAGCAGATCCGATATCGCATCCGCAAGGCCTTCCTGCGACACGCGGAACTGCGCGCGTTCCTCCCGCAGGGCCTTGATGCTGGCTTCACCCGCCTGGGCCTCTTCGTCGCCCAGGATCACCGCTACCGGCGCGCCGCTCGCGTCGGCTTTTTTCATCTGCGACTTGAAGCTGCCCCCTCCGCAGTGCTGGGTCACGCTGAAACCGGCCTCGCGCAGGGCCTCCGCGACGCGAAACGCGGAGCGGGCCGCCCGTTCTCCCTGGTTCACGAGGTACACGTCCGGGCAAAGGCGCTCTCCGGAATCGGAGACGAGAGCGAGCAGGCGCTCGAGTCCCATCGCCCAGCCGCAGGCCGGAGCCGGTTTGCCGCCGATCTGCTCCAGCAGGCCGTCGTAGCGCCCTCCGGCGCACACGGTCGCTTGAGCGCCGAGCCGATCGGTAACCCATTCGAACACCGTGAGATTGTAGTAGTCGAGCCCACGCACCAGCCGCGGATTGATTTCGTACTGGCGCCCCGCGTCCTTGAGGATGGTCTGCACGCCCTCGAAATGCTTGAGCGACTCCTCGCCCAGCGTATCCAGCAAGCGCGGAGCCCCGGCGATCAGCGGTTGCATCGCCGGGTTCTTGCTGTCGAGAATGCGCAAAGGATTGGTGTGCAGCCGCCGCTTCGAATCCTCGTCGAGATCCTCCTCGACAGACTTGAGATACGCCACCAGCGACCTGCGGTACGCCGCGCGTTCCGCCGCCGAACCCAGGCAATTGAGCTGCAGGCGGATACCAGACACATTGAGGTCATCCCACAGCCTAGCGCACATAAGCAGCAACTCGGCATCGATATCGGGGCCCGGAAACCCGAGCGCCTCGGCTCCGACCTGGTGAAACTGCCGGTAGCGGCCCTTCTGCGGCCTTTCGTGCCGGTACATGGGACCGATGTAGTAAAGACGCTGCGCCCCGCCGTAGAGCAGACTGTGCTCGGCCGCGGCACGTGCGACCGAAGCCGTAGCCTCGGGACGCAGAGTGAGCGACTCCTTGTTCAGCTCGTCGATGAAACTGTACATCTCCTTCTCGACGATGTCGGTCTCTTCGCCTATCGCCCGGCGAAACAGGGCCGTGTGCTCGAGGACGGGAGTACGCACGTTGCGATAGCCGTAGCTCCGGAGCCAGTCGCGCAGCAACTCCTCCAGAGTTTCCCAGCGCTCGGCTTCGTCGGGCAGGATGTCGTTCATCCCGCGCACCGCGCGGATCGGCTCGGTCATGTCGGTATCGCGGCGCGACCTACACCGCGGCTTTGATCGGGATGTTTCTCCGCGCCGCGTCGCGACGCAAGCGCCCGCCTTCCCCATAGGTCGTGCGGACGTATTCCTCGACGAGTTGCTGGAATTCCTCGGCAATCCGCTCGCCTTTCAAGGTAACGGTCTTTTCGCCATCGACGTACACCGGCGCGACCGGACGCTCGCCCGAACCGGGAAGAGAAATGCCTATGTTTGCTCGCTTGCTTTCGCCGGGTCCGTTGACGACGCAGCCCATGACCGCGACGTGCATGTCTTCGACTCCGGGATAGCGCTCGCGCCATTGAGACATCTGTTCCCGAAGATAGCTTTGGATCTTTCCAGCGAGTTCCTGGAAATACGTGCTGGTGGTCCGCCCGCAGCCCGGGCAAGCGATCACCATCGGCGAGAACGAGCGCAAGCCCATGGTCTGGAGCAACTCCTGGGCGACGATGACCTCGCGCGCCCGGTCCCCGCCGGGCTCCGGAGTGAGCGAAATACGAATCGTGTCGCCGATACCCTCCTGGAGCAGCACCCCGAGCGCGGCGGTGGAAGCCACGATTCCTTTTGTTCCCATCCCCGCCTCGGTAAGCCCGAGATGCAGCGGATAGTCGCAGCGGCGGGCAAGCTCCCGGTAAACGGCGATCAGATCCTGGACGCCGCTCACTTTGCACGAGAGCACGATGCGATTTCCCGCCAGCCCCAGCTGCTCCGCGCGCGCGGCCGATTCGAGCGCCGAGGCGACCAGCGCCTGCCGCGTTACCGCGTCGGAATCGACGGGTTCGGGCGCCCGCGCGTTCTCGTCCATGAGCCGCGCGAGCAGCTCCTGATCGAGGCTGCCCCAGTTGACGCCGATTCTCACGGGCTTGTCGAAGCGGCAGGCCATCTCGATCAAAGTCGCGAATTGCTCGTCGCGCTTCACGCCCCGCCCGACATTGCCCGGGTTGATTCGGTACTTTGCCAGCGCCCGCGCGCAATCCGGGTGCTCGGCGAGCAGCTTGTGCCCATTGAAATGGAAATCACCCACCAGGGGCACGTCGCAGCCCACGGCATCGAGCCGCTCGCGGATGCGCGGGACCTGCGCTGCCGCCTGGGCGGTGTTGACGGTGACACGCACGAGTTCCGAACCGGCACCGGCGAGCTCGACTATCTGGGTGGCGGTGCTCTGGAGGTCGGCAGTATCGGTATTCGTCATCGACTGCACCAGAACCGGCGCGCCCCCCCCGATCAGCGCGTCTCCGACGCGGACCTGGCGCGTTTTGTGTCTCTGAATATCTGTCATCGGTCGTTCAGTCCAGCGTCAGTCGCGCGACTTCGATCTGGATGTACGGTTTCAGATCGATGGGCCTGTCGTTGAAGGTAAGGCGCACGGCCGCGCCGTTGCCGATCACCAGAGACAATGGGGGCCGCCCGAGGACGACCCTGCGGCTTCCAGCGGGATTCAATTGCGACATCAGCGTCTTGCCGTCCCGGTCCCTGATCTCGACCCAGGATTCCCTGTCAAACTCGAGCCGAACCCGACCTTCGCTTGCACTGCCGCCAGAGGGCTTTTGCACCTGCGCGGCAGGGGCCTTTGCCACGTTATTCGAGGGCACCGCCGGAACCTCTGCTTCTGCAGGCGGCGCGACGGGCTGTGCCACGGGTGGCGCTTCGGATTGTTCTTGCGGGGGAGGAGTATCCGGCGCGGATCCTGCCCAGGGGAAAGCTCCCGCGCGCCACTCGTAGAGTACGCCGGCCAGGACGACGAGGACGACGACCGAAAGAGCCAGGTAGGCCCGGGTGCCGCGTTTGCCGCTCCGCGCAAAAGGGATGCCCTTGTCGCGCAGATCGAGGTCGATCTCCCCGGGGACGTAGCGCTGCTCGAGCTCATCGAGCATGGGCCGCGGATCCGTGTCGAGCAGCTTGGCGTAACCGCGCACCATCCCGCGGACGAACGTCGCTCCGGGCAGCTTGTCGAACTCCTCGGCTTCGAGCGCCTCGATCTGGCGCGCGCCGTACTTGAGTCGTTGCGCGACATCGGCGATCGACAGCGCGCGCTCGGCGCGCAGCTGCGCGAGCATCCGGCCGGGCCCGGCCTTGACGGAAGGCACGTCGGATTCGGCGTTCTGGTTCATTCGAACCGCCCCTTTTGCAGGTCCTGGTATTCCTTCGACCCTGGAAAGCGCCGGCGCAGCTGGCTGGCGTAGCTCGTCACCGCGGAGGAATCCCCCAGTCTGCGTTCGATCCGCAGCGCAAGCCATAGCGATTCCGCAGTCGGCTCGGCGATCTTGTTGTAACGGCCGGTAAGGCTGCGCGCGGCGTCGAGCTCCCCGCGCCGGTACTTGAGCTGGGCGAGATTGATCAGCGCCGGATAGTAGTTCGGATCCAGCTTCAGCGCGCGTTCCAGATAGTCGTGGGCGTCGCGTTCGTTGTTCTTGCGCATCGCGCACACCGCCGCCATCGCATAGGACTTTTGCGGCGTAGCGTACAGGGGATGGCGGATTGCCATCAGGAAATAGCGGATCGATTCCTCTTCGCGCTTGTTCTCGCAAAGAAACCACGCGTAGTTGTGATTGGCATCCGGGTCGTTGGGATTCAACCTGAGGGCACGCTCGAACGCTTCCTCCGCCAGGTCCTTTTCGCGCAAGTCGCCGTACACGAGGCCCAGCACGTTGTAGGCGGGCGAGTAACCCGAATCAGCCGCGACCGCGATGCGCGCTTCCGCAAGCGCCACGCCGAGGTTTCCTCTTTGATAGTAGGCGCCGGCAAGCTCGGTGTGAATACGCGCGCGCTCCCGCGAACCGGCCACCTCTCCGATGATGGCTCCGCCATCGTTCTGGCCGGGTAAGTCCCCCGAGAGCGGCCCTCCGGCGCAGCCGAAAAGCACTGCGGCGCCGGCGAGCGCCGTGGCGGCGCGCCGCGTCCGATTCAAGAGCCCGTCCCTTCCACGCGCGCCGGCCTGCGGGTACGGTCGTGGATCTTTCCGGCCAGTTGCCCGCACGCCGCATCGATTTCGTCCCCGCGCGTCTTGCGCGTGGTCGTGACGATCCCGGATGCGTTGAGCACCTCGCTGAACTGCTCGATCACCCGGCGCGGGGAGCGCACAAAGCCCGAATTCGGGAACGGATTGAACGGAATCAGGTTGATCTTGCACGGCACCCGCGAAACCAGATCTATGAGCTGGCGTGCATGCTCCCCGGTGTCGTTGACGCCCTCGAGCATGACGTATTCGAAGGTGATGAAGTCGCGCGGGGCATGCTCGAGGTACCGCCGGCACGCGGCCAGCAATTCGGCGAGCGGGTACTTGCGGTTGATGGGCATGAGCGTGTCGCGCAGCGCGTCATTCGGAGCGTGCAGCGATATCGCAAGCGCCACCGGGCATTGCGCGCCCAGGCGGTCGATCATCGGCACGATTCCCGAAGTAGAGAGCGTCACGCGGCGCCGCGATAGCCCGTAGGCGTCCTCGTCTATCATCAGCTTCAGCGACGAGACGGTATTGTCGAAGTTGAGCAGCGGCTCGCCCATGCCCATCAACACGACGTTGCTGATGACGCGTTCCCCGCCCGGGGCCGCGCCGAGTTCGCGGTTGGCGAGCCAGAGCTGCCCGATGATTTCCGACACCGAGAGATTGCGGTTGAATCCCTGCCTGCCTGTCGAGCAGAACTGGCAAGCGAGCGTGCAGCCCGCCTGGGTGGAAATGCACAGAGTTCCCCGGCTGGTCTCGGGAATGAACACCGCCTCGACAGCATTGCCGTTGCCGACGTCGAGCAGCCACTTTCGGGTTCCGTCCCGGGCCACGCTGTCGCTCACGATTTGCGGCGGCGAAACGCACGCGCTCCGCAGGAGCTTTTCACGCAGCGGTTTTGCGATATCGCTCATCCGCGCAAAATCCGATTCGCCGAGACGGTGCATCCAGCGCTTCACCTGCCGCGCCCGGAACGGCTTCTCTTCGAGGCTTGCGACGAAGGCGGCGAGCCCTTCGCCGTCCAGATCGAGGAGATTGACGCTCATTTAACGGGAAAAGATCTCGAACGCGGGGAAAAAGTACGCGATCTCGGTGCGCGCGGTCTCGGGCCCGTCGGAACCGTGCACCGCGTTCGCATCGATGCTCTCGGCAAAATCAGCGCGGATCGTGCCCTCTTTCGCTTTCTTCGGATCGGTCGCGCCCATCAGTTCGCGGTTCTTCGCAATGGCGTCCTCACCTTCCAGCACCTGCACCATGATCGGCCCGGAGATCATGAATCTGACCAGTTCGCGGAAAAACGGACGCTCGCGATGCACGGCGTAGAAGCCCTCGGCCTCTCTTTGCGACAGATAGTGCATGCGCGCTGCCACGATGTTCAACCCGGCCTGCTCGAATCTCGAGTAGATTTGTCCGATGGCGTTTTTCGCCACGGCATCCGGTTTGACGATGGACAAGGTTCGCTCTACAGCCATGCAAGATCTCCGGTTGGAATTCGGGAAGCGGCACAAGAAACTCGCCTAACGTTTTATTTTATCAGGCTTTTGCCGGAGTGTCGCGCCCCCGCCGGGGCTCGTCTTGCGGTTCGTCTGCCGTCGCCGAAAGACAATCCGAAGCCGGCGAAAAGCCGCTTCATCATGTCAGTGTTCTGTAAGTCTAGCATCAGGTTATTGCAAGCCTGACCCGAGTAGAGTTCCGTCCGTAGTCTCTTTCCTCCTCTGTGGCGTGGGGGCGCGACGCGCTCCCACGCACTTTTTTCCCGGGACGTCCGTGTGCCCTGCTCAAGAATCCGGAGCCCGTCCGCGTGCTATCCTGAACTTCGAACCAGTTCAATCACTTGTCATGCGAGTCCTGATCGTCGAAGACGACAATTCCCTGGCCGACGGACTGATACGAACGTTGAGGCAATCGGGCTACGCCGTCGATCACGCGGAAACGGGCGAGCTTGCGTTGCGGGCCTGCGCGGAAGAACACTATGACCTTGTCGTGCTCGACGTCAGTCTTCCGGGAATCGACGGGTTCGAGGTGTTGCGCCAACTGCGCCGCGACAACCACTCCGGCAGCATCCTGATCCTTACCGCCCACGATGCCGAGCCCGATCGCGTGCGCGGTCTCGACCTCGGAGCCGACGACTACGTCACCAAGCCTTTCTCGCTTCCTGAACTCGAAGCACGAGTGAGGGCGCTCATCCGCCGCAGCCAGGCGGTGAAGAGCCCCAAGCTGCGCTTCGGCCGCCTCAGCGTCGATACGGTGGCGCGACGGGCGAGCATCGGACCGGACGTTCTCGACCTCACGCCGCGCGAGTGGGCGGTGCTCGAATACCTGCTGATGCGGGTCGGCCAGGTGGTCAGCAAGGAGCACATGCTGCAGGCCATGTGCAGCTGGGACGACTCGCTGACCCATAACGCCATTGAAGTGTACATCTCGCGACTGCGCTCGAAGCTCCACGACGCCGGAATCAGGATTCGCACGGTGCGTGGATTCGGCTACATGGTCGAAGACCCGGATGCAGTCTAGCCTTCGACAGCATCTCACCTATTGGCTCATCGGCCCGTTGCTGTTGCTGGTTGCGGCGGGAAGCTTCGTTTCCTATCGCATCGCGCTCAATGCCGCGAACAAGGCATACGACAGCGCGTTGCTCGACCCGGTGCTTGCGATTGCCAGCCATCTCCGCCACACCGGCAGCCGGCTCGAGCTCGACCTGCCTTCGATCGCGATCGAAGCGCTGCGCATCGACACCGAGGATCGTGTCTACTATCAGGTGTTGGGCCCAGGCGGCGAGCTGATTGCCGGAACGCCGCGGCTGCCGGCCCCGCCGGAGCGCTTGGATCCGGAGGAGCATGTTTTCTACGATGCAAAGCTCGAAGGCGAGCGCGTGCGCGTCGCGGCCCGCGCGGCCAAAGTCGAGGCGGGAACTGCGATCGTCCAGGTTGCAGAAACGCTGGTGAAGCGAGACAAGCTCGTGCTGGAGCTGCTTGTCGCTTCGACGGTGCCCCAGTTGCTGATAGCGTTCGCCGCCGTGGCTCTTTTCTGGCTGGGCATCGGCCAGGGACTCAGGCCCCTGGATCGCCTTCGCGACGAAATCGCGGCACGCTCACCGCGCGACCTGCGCCCGGTGACCGAGCAGGACAAGCCGCAGGAGGTGCGTTCGCTCGTAGGCGCGCTCAACAGGCTGCTCTTCCGGCTGAACGCGGCGATCGAATCGCAGCAGCGCTTCATCGCCAACGCAGCACACCAGCTGCGAACGCCTCTTGCGGGACTCAAGACTCACGCGGAGCTCGCGCGCCGCCAGCCTTCCACTTCGGAACTGAGCTCGCTTCTGGATATGATCGCAGGAGAGACTCAGCGCACGAGCCACCTCGTCAACCAGCTGCTGACGCTGGCGCGCGCGGAACCGGGAGAAGCGGCGAGCGGGCAGCCCGTCAACCTGCACGAGATCATCAGCCGCGATCTGCGCGACTGGGTGCAACGCGCCGTCGGGAAAAATATCGATCTCGGCTTCGAGCTCGAGGATGCATGGACTCTGGGTGAACCGCTCCTGCTGCGCGAGCTGGTCACGAACCTGCTCGACAATGCGCTCGCGTATACCCAGGCGGGCGGCAGCGTCACGGTGCGAACGGGAGTGCGCGACGGCGAGTCGGTGCTCGTGGTCGAGGACAACGGGCCGGGCATTCCCGAGGCCGAGCGCGAGAAGGTTTTCGAGCGTTTCTATCGCATCGCAGCGACCGGGGGCGAAGGCTGCGGGCTGGGATTGTCCATCGTCTCGGAGATTGCGGAAAGGCACAGCGGCAGGGTGGACTTGAGCTCGCCTCCAGGGGGGCGCGGCACCCTGATCCGGGCCGTTTTCCCGCGCCTGGCCGCGCAGGCCGCCCACATCGTTCTCCCGATTTCTACTCGAACGGTTCCCACGTCACGATAAGTCCCGCCTCGCCCGGCGCCGCGCGAAATTCGCAAGCGTCGCCGACTCCCGGAACGGAAACGAGTTCATCGCCGCAGAAAATCAAAGGCAGGCAGTCGCGGCGCCACGGCGGGATGCCCCGCTCCTGGAACAAATTCTTCAGCGTGCGCCGCGGCCGGCTGGTATCCAACCGCAAACGCTCCCCGCCCTGGCGCACGCGCACGGTTACGCGCCCCGCGCGCAGCCTCCCCAGACCCAGGCCTCGTCCTTCTTCCGGCTTGAACTTCAGCACCCCACCGAGTGAAAGCATGGGCAGGGCGTTTCCGCCATCCCAGACTTCGCGCAGGTTTCGCTCGACCGCTTCCGAGACGCGCCGCAGGTACAGCTTTTCGCGGTAGCGGAGAAATGTCCAGCCCGGGACCGCAAAGCTGAACCGGGCATCTGCCCGGGACTCCCTGAGTTGGCGCAGCAGCTCGGTCGTGCGCGCCGCCGAAAGCGGCTCGATACCACGGGTTTCGCACCAATGGCGCAGAACATTCTTGGCACGGGCTTCGCCCAGCCGGTGCAAGACCGGAATATCGACGGCGGTGCCGCCGCCGCAGCGCTCGAAATCGCCTCGTGCCATCTCGTCGAGCAGCTCCCGCGCCTCGGCGAGGTGGGCGGCGGTTCGAGCGATCGTCGCGCGCACCGCGGGAAATTGCCGCTCGAGCGTCGGAAACACCTCGTGCCGCAGAAAATTGCGCTGGCGAAGGATATCGACGTTGCTTTCATCCTCGACCCACTCGAGCCCGCGCAGGCGCGCGTAGGTCTCGATCTCCGCGCGGGACACCGCGAGCAGCGGGCGCAGCAATCGTGCGTGCGTGCCCGGAAGCGCCCTCGAGGGAGACATGGCGGCAAGGCCCCGCAGGCCCGCCCCGCGCAGAAGTCGCAGCAGCAGCGTCTCGGCCTGGTCATCGCGGTGCTGCGCGAGGACGATGAAATCGGCGTCCACGCGGGAGAACGCCTCATAGCGGGCCTGCCTCGCGGCACCCTCCAGGCCGAGATCGCGGTAAGGACCGACGTCCACGGTCTCCAGCTGGAACGGAATCTGGAACCTGGCGCACAGCCGGGCGCAGAACTCCGCCCAGCGCGCGGCGTTGGGGCTGATGCCATGATTGACATGCACCGCGCGAAGGGAAAAGCGCATGGCGGGCGCAAGCTCTGTCAGGGCGGACAGCAGCGCCACCGAATCGACGCCGCCCGAGAGGCCCAGCGCGAGGTGCGCTCCCGGAGAGATCGCCGGCGCGAGCGCCGCCGCCGCCCTCTCGGGCAATTCACCTGAGTTCGAGTTCCTTGAACTTCCCATAGCCCATCAGGCGCTCGAAACGCTCCTCGACGAGTTCCTGGGGACGCTTGTCGGCAAGACCGCGCAGGGCGTCGGTGAGAGCTTTCTTCAGGCTTTGAGCCATGGCCGCCGGATCGCGATGCGCGCCACCCAGCGGCTCGTTAACGATCTTGTCGATCAGCCCGAGCGTCTTCAGCCGGGTGGCGGTGATGCCGAGCGTTTCCGCCGCCTCCGGCGCCCTGTCGGCGCTCTTCCACAAGATCGAAGCGCAGCCTTCCGGAGAAATCACCGAGTAAGTCGCGTATTGAAGCATCATCACGACGTCGCCCACGGCGATTGCGAGCGCCCCGCCCGAACCGCCCTCGCCGATCACGGTGCAAACGAATGGCACCTTCAGTTCCGCCATCACATAGAGGTTGCGGCCGATCGCCTCGGCCTGCCCGCGCTCTTCCGCGCCGATCCCCGGATACGCCCCGGGTGTATCGACGAAGCTCAACACCGGGATGCCGAACCTTTCCGCGAGCCGCATCAGCCGCATCGCCTTGCGGTAGCCTTCCGGGCGCGGCATGCCGAAGTTCCGGAGGATCTTCTCCTTGGTGTCGCGTCCCTTCTGGTGGCCGATCAACATCACAGACTGGCCGTTGAATCGCGCAAGGCCCCCGACGATAGAGAGATCGTCGGCAAACGAGCGATCGCCGTGCAGCTCCTCGAAATCGGAAAACAGCGCCGCGGCATAGTCGAGCGTGTAAGGCCGTTGCGGATGACGCGCCACCTGGGCGACCTGCCAGGGCGTGAGCTTGGCGTAGATCTCCTTGGTCAGCGCGGCGCTCTTCTTTTGCAGGCGCTGGATTTCCTCGGAGATGTCGACCGCCGAGTCGTCCTGCACGTAGCGCAGCTCTTCGATTTTCGCCTCGAGCTCGGCGATCGGCTGCTCGAAATCGAGGAACGCCGTTTTCATAGGAGAAAACCCCGGAAAAACGGGCCATTGTACCCGAATCGGGGGAACCGCCCTCTCAGGCCGGCCGTCCGGGGCTCAGTACTCGACTGGAATGGGATCGAGGCTGCGCCAGAGATACCAGGTTGCGACCGACCGCCAGGGCTCCCAGGCCGAGCCGATCTTGCGCATCGTCCGAAGGGATACGGACCGGCCTCGAAAATAGTTCAGGCAGATGGCGCGCCGCAGCCCCAGATCGTCCAGCGGCAGCACGTTGGGGCGCAACAGGCAGAACATCAGGAACATTTCCGCAGTCCAGCGACCGATGCCCCGGACCTGGACGAGCTCGGCGATCACCGCCTCGTCTTCCATTTCGGCCCAAGCCGCGACGTGCAGGGCCCCGTCGACGAAGTGGCGGGCGAGTCCGGCGAGGTACTCGGCCTTGCGCCCGGAGAGGCCGCAAGCGACGAGCCTCGGGTGTCCGGCATCGACGACCTGCTCCGGGAGCATTCGCGGCGCGAGCGCGACGACACGCGCCCAGACGCTCGCTGCGGCCTTGACCGAAATCTGCTGGCCGACGATCGCGCGAGCCAGGGTGAAGAACGGCTCGCCGCGCGGCTGCAGCGCGATGCGGGGATGATCGCGGATGATGCGCGCGAGCACCGGATCGCGGCGTGCAAGCGCGCGTTTGGCGCGGATCCAGTAGGCGGGGGCGGCCGTTCCCATGAAGGTCAGGCGCGCAAGGCAAGCGGCAGATTCAGGAGCAGATTCTGCGGCTTCATGCGCACCACGTTGTTCTCGTCCATCGACAAGGCCATGTACACGGGCTTGCCCGCCAGGTCGGCGCGCATCGCCGCCGGGTCTTCGAAATCGAGCCGGAACAGAGCGAGCATGCGCCTGAGCGTACCCGGCTCGATCTCCTCTCCACGCCACAGGCCGTTGAGCATCGCGGTCGACTCCGAATCCAAGCCGATATGCCACGCCCAACCGTGGTCTTCGACCGCGCGCTGCGGCCGGATGCTCACGGTGACTCCGAAAAAATGCCGTATCCATTTTTCCATGACGCGGCAGAACGCCTTGTTGGCAGCCCGCCCGAAGTTCAGGCTTATCACGAAATCGTGGCGCTGATCGCGCAACCAGTAGGCCTGCGCATTTTCAGTGTCGAGCACGTCGAGGTTTACGGTCGCGAGCGGAGCCTGGGACTCGGCGATGAGGCGACCCAGGCTGCCGAGGCTGCCGCCCGAGGCATGCATCTCGACGGTTTCCAGGTCGGCGAGCATCACCGCGCCCTCGTCGGTGCTCGCCTTTTGCTCCCGGAAGAAGATCTCACCCGCGCGCGGCTCGAGCGCATCCTCGCAGCCGTCGAGAATGTTGCGCACGATGATCTGCGCGAGCTGGTCGATGAAAAGGGGCGGGACCGCGACGTCTCCGCCCGAAAAAATCTCCATGTAGCAGGACTCCAGCGACGCCGCGCGCTTCAGTCTTCCGAGGAACGCGAGCACAACGCGGTAGTTGTCGCGGGCATCCGCGTCCTCGATGGTCTCCAGCGCCGGCGCGACCGGCTGCCGGCGCGGATTTTCCAGAAGTGCCTCGTGCAGCGCGATCTCGTTCGGTCCGGACTCCTCGACAGGCCGGATTTCCGGACGCACCAGGTAGGCGCGCAGGAAATCGTCGGTGATGGAAAGCCGTCCCTCGTTGTCGCGCTCGAGCAGGTGAAAACCCGAATTGCGCCAGAAATCCCGAGAAATGTGAATTGCTCCTGAAGTTCAACAAGTTAACGATTTGCGACGACTGATATCTTGCCAGAGATGGCGCCAGCTGGAGCCGCGTGCCGAATCGGCACGGGTCCGGTATACTTCGCGCCGTCCCACGGCAGCCGACGAACGAACATATGGACCACCACGCAAATCCAAATCCCTCTCGCCGCTCCTGC